>DATENN010000199.1:0-11498 GCA_035275045.1 Pyrinomonadaceae bacterium | reverse complement strand
ACACCGCATACAGTCCGTAACGACCAATCAAGTCGGACAAAAAGTCTAAATGCATTTGCGTTGGTCAGAATGCCAGTCAAGCAGCCCAAAGTACAACCTTCAGGTTGCTTGTTTGAACGAACGCAAGCTGAAGTTTGTACTCTGAACTGCTTGAACGTTTGCTCCGGAACTACTTAGCTCGTCTCGTCAGCCCGGCCAGGCTTGACCACTAACACCGGGCAGGACGCATGTCGCACGATGGCTTCCGCAGTCGAACCAAACAGAATGCGACCGAGGCCAGTGCGCCCATGTGATGAAACCACTATTAAGTCGACGTCTTTTTCTTTTGCGACCCGCACAATCTCAGACGCGGCCTCGCCGTGCACGATCAATTCTTCGACGGCGATACCCGAGCATTCTTCACAGTCAGCGAATTTTGGCAACTCACGCTCTGCCGAATCCTCCAGCTGATCGCTAATATCGGCGAGCGGCAGGGGCTCGGTCATTCCGGAATAACCGACCGTCGGGACCATCGGTTCGATGACATGGACGCAAAGAATCGATGCGCCAAACGTGCGCGCCAGGGATGCGGCGTACGACAAGGCATAGTTTCCACATTCACTGAAATCCGTCGGCAGGAGTATGGAACGGATGTTCATAACTATATGGTCTTTGGGTTTAGGTTCTGGGTCTTTGAACAGCGCGCTCACCGTTTTTCAAAGGCCAAAGACCGAAAGCCAAAAACCAAAATGTAGGGCCTATTTTACTTGAGAAACACCTGTTTGACACCCCCAGTACCCTCGATTATGCTTCGACTGCTCTAATCAATTGCATGGACCGCGGAAGTATTCAATGACGGCTGGAGTCAATTTTATCGGCATCGAGCTTTGCGGAGCTAAGCTGCGCGCGGCCACCGTCGATAACGAAGGTGTCATTCGCGAACGCCGGGACGAGACGCTCGACAAAAGCATTTTGATCGATCAAATTGCCGGCGTCGTCGCTGATCTGCGCACCCAGGCCGGCGAAATTGGGTCGGTTGGCATCGCTATCCCGGGTTTGGTCAACCGTCAGACCGACAAAGTCATTGCGTCAAATTACTTACCCGCAACAGTCCGCGACAATCTGCATGAGGAAGCGATGAGGGCGACCGGCCTTCGCGTAGAACTTGAAAACGACGCGAATGCACAGGCATATGGCGAGTACAAGATTGGCGCTGGCCGCGGCAGTCGAGATCTTTTCTACATCACCATCGGTCAGGGAATTGGCGGCGCGATCATTCTTGACGGCAAATTGTGGACGGGCGCCTCGGGACTAGCGGGCGAAGTCGGCCACATCACCATCGATACCGAAGGAGCGCAGTGCGAATGCGGCAATACCGGCTGTTTGGAAACAGTCGCCTCTGCGCCAAACATTGTCAGGCGCGCCAACGAACGGCTCTATCGCGATTCAACTTCCTCGTTATCCAAGCTGTCAATGAATAAGGATTTCACCGCGGATGATCTGGCGCGCGAGGCGAAGGACGGCGATGACTTCTCACTAATGATGATCGAGCGCACCGGAAAGTACATCGGCACTGGCGTAGCCAGCATTATCAATCTTTTGAACATTGAGCGAATCGTGTTGGGCGGCGGCGTAATGCAGGCTGGTGACTTGATTCTCAACCCAATCATTCAGGAAGCGAAGCGCCGTGCTTTCCAACCATGTTTTGAAACTACCGAGATAGTTGCCGCAGTGTTAGGCGAAGACGCCGCCACGATCGGCGCGGCGATGCTCGCGCGCGATGCAGCGGTTACCTGAACACAAGTTTCACGTCTCGGATTTCTAGTTTCAAAGGTCCAGATTTCAAGCGCACTTCTACTCATCCAAGCTGCCACCATCGCATATCCAAAACCCGCCTTTCCCTGGTCTTTCCATCAAAAATAGCCGAATGTTTTCAACGGGCAACTCAATTTGAAAATATTTGCGCATCTGCTAAAGTACGTGACAACTTTGCAAGAACAATAGTTTAGACCGGACGTTTTGCGGACCGTTGTGTGTTCGCATGCAGAGCAGGAACGTTCGCCCCGCAGCTCATGCTTTTCTGTTGTCCCGCTGCGCTGACTTCGACCACTAATACAGCGCGATGCCGCAGATTTTTCATCACTCCACGAACGCCCTGGCCAAGGCAACGATTTATGGAGCCGTCTTTGTTTTGGTTGCGCTGCTTTGGGTTACCGCCGAACTGAATCGTTCTTCATGGAACACCGGACAGTGGGTTGAGCGACAACAACCGGTGCAGTTCAGTCACAAGCATCACGTGGGCGATGACGGTATCGACTGTCGTTACTGTCACACTTCGGTTGAGACTTCCGCGTCAGCCGGTTTGCCGCCAACCAGCACCTGCATGAATTGTCATAAGCAGATATGGGCTGACAGTCCTTATCTCGAACCGGTGCGCGCAAGTTTTCGCGATAACAAACCGATTGAATGGATTCGGGTGCACGATCTCCCCGACTTCGCTTACTTCAATCACAGCATTCATGTGAACAAAGGCGTTGGCTGTTCCACTTGTCACGGACAGATCGATCAGATGCCCATTGCGTACCAGGCCTCGACGCTGCAAATGGAATGGTGTCTGGGTTGTCACCGCAGTCCCGAGAAGTTTGTGCGGCCGAAGGAAAAAGTGTTTGACATGCAGTGGCGCTCAGAAAACAAGAGTAACGAAGAGATTGCTGAAGGAAGACAACTGGTTTCGCAGTATCACATTCAACCGGCTAAGGTGCTGACGAGTTGCTCCACGTGTCATCGATAATGGAGTGGCACAGACTTCAGTCTTTATGGACCTGAACTCATCAACACAGGAAAGTCTGTGCCACTTAAATTTGAATGGCTGAAGATAACCACATAAATTTCAAACTGATGCGCCAGTACATTCTGGACCATCAGGACGGCACGACCCCGCCCGCGCCTGCGACGGGCAAGAAATTCTGGCGCTCTCTTGAAGAGCTCGCCGATGGGCCGGAGTTCCGCGAATTCGTCGAACGAGAATTCCCTCAGCACGCAGAAGTTTGGAACGATCCGTTTGAGCGCCGCTCGTTCCTCAAACTCATGGGCGCCTCGCTGGCACTTGCCGGTCTCAGCGGTTGCGCTTTCCAGCCTCCCGAAAAAATCGTTCCTTACGTCAAACAACCCGAAGAGGAAGTGCCGGGCAAGCCGCTGTTCTTCGCAACGGCAGCGATGCTTGGCGGTATTGCCACACCGGTGCTGGCGCGCAGCAATGAAGGCAGGCCAACTAAGATCGAAGGTAACCCCGACCATCCGAACAATCGCAGCGGCGATCCGCAAGACCGCGGCTCAAGCGCTACCGATATATTTTCTCAAGCCGCCATTCTTTCGCTTTACGATCCTGATCGCTCGCAAACGCCGCTTTATCGGGACGAAGGCCGCACCTGGTCCACCTTTGTCGGTGAAATCCGTACTGCCCTCGACGAGCAACGGCCGAAGCAAGGTACTGGGATTCGCTTTCTAACTGAGACAGTCAGCTCGCCGACGCTCGCGGCCCAGTTAAAAGGAATTCTTACCGAGTTCCCGCAAGCGAAGTGGCATCAGTACGAGCCAGTCAACAACGACAACGCGCGCGCGGGCGCGATGCTGGCGTTTGGCCAACCCGTCAATGCGATTTACGACTTTAGTAAAGCCGATCGGGTGCTTTCGCTTGACGCTGACTTCCTTTCTGCCAGGCCGGGGACGCTGCGATATGCGCGCGACTTCATGGCGCGGCGGCGGATAAGCGCAGGCCAGGACATGAATCGTCTCTATGTGATTGAGACGACGCCGACGACGACCGGCGCCAGTGCCGATCATCGCTGGTCAGTGAAGCCGAGCGCGCTGATCGCTGCGGCCCAGGCGTTAGCCGCCGGCCTGGCCGGAGCATCCGGCAACAACGAATACGACGTAATCGCGCGCGACCTGCAACAGCATAAGGGCGCCAGCATTGTGATCGCTGGACGCGAGGCGCCACCGGCCGTGCATGCGTTAGCTTTCCAAATGAATGATGCGCTCGGCAACGTCGGTAAGACGGCGTTCTATACCGACCCGATCGAAGCTAATCCAGTTGATCAGCGGCAATCGTTACAGGATTTGGTTAATGACATTGACGGTGGCCGCGTTGAGTTATTGGTGATTGTTGGCGGCAATCCGGCTTACAACACACCGGCGGATTTGAAACTGGATCAAACGCGGCTGTTCAAGGTGCAGAAGCTTCGCGTTCATCTCAGCCAGCATCGAGATGAAACTTCCGAGCTGTGTCACTGGCATATTCCCGAAACGCATTTTCTTGAAGCATGGAGCGACACGCGCAGCCATGACGGCACAGTCACGATTGTCCAGCCACTAATCGAGCCGCTGTACCAGAACAAGAGTGCGCATGAGCTGCTGGCCGTCTTTACAGCCAAGTATGATCAGAAGCCGTATGACATTTTGCGCGACTATTGGCAGGGCGAGGGGCAGAAGGCAGTAGGCAGCCGGCAGCAGCAGGCGGCGGGAGCAGTAGGCAGTCAGGAGCAACAGACCTCACGGAACGGCGGACAGCAAACCGCAAACGGCGGACAGCAAAAACCAACCACTCAACAGCCCGCACAAACAGGTAATCAATCCGTAATCGCGAATCCGCAGTCCGCAGACTTCGAGTCCTGGTGGCGCAAGTGCGTTCACGACGGATTTATTCCCGGTAGCGCGCTGCCCTCCAAAACCGCAGCAGTAAATGGCAATGCCATCACGTCCACATTGGCGAGCCAGTCGTCCGCAAACAACGCTCAGTTTGAGATTGTCTTTCGTCCAGACCCGACAATCTACGACGGACGGTTTGCGAATAACGCGTGGTTACAGGAACTTCCGAAACCTCTTTCGAAAATCACCTGGGACAACGCAGCGCTAGTCAGTCCTAATACTGCACAACAGTTGGGGTTGAATAAGAGTATCGGTCCGAAGGCTGGCGAAGTCTGGGTTGACACGCTAACAATTTCCAGTCAAGGCCGAACGATCAGCGCTGCAGTGCCGGCCTGGATCACGCCCGGCCAACCTGACGGCGTAATTACCTTGCACCTCGGTTACGGACGCACGCGCGCGGGCCGAGTCGGCAATGATCACGGCTTTAATGCTTACGAAATTCGCGCCGCCGATAGCCCCTGGTCCGTCAGCGGAGCTCAGGTAACAAAGTCGCCACAACAGTACTTGCTGGCCGTCACGCAGCTCCACTTCAATCTCGAGGATCCCAATTTCAGCAAAGAGCCGCGCGATATCTACCGCATTCAAACGCTGGCCGAACATCGCAGTGGGCAAGCAGAGAAGCACGAGTCGCATGACCCGCCGCCGGATGAAACGCTTTACGATCCGAAACTCTACAACTACCAAGACCAGGGCAATGGCTTGAACTATGCGTGGGGCATGGCGATCGACTTGAACAACTGCATCGGCTGCAACGCCTGCACGATCGCGTGCCAATCCGAAAACAACATTCCGGTCGTGGGCAAAGAACAAGTCGTCCGCAGTCGCGAGATGCATTGGATTCGTCTCGACACTTATTTCCAGGGTGAAGATGCCAGCAATCCTGACGGCACGCACTTTATGCCGGTGCCTTGCATGCACTGCGAGAACGCGCCGTGCGAACCAGTGTGTCCGGTTCATGCGACAGTGCACAGCGCTGAAGGTCTTAACGACATGGTCTACAACCGCTGCGTTGGCACTCGTTATTGCTCGAACAACTGCCCGTACAAAGTGCGCCGTTTCAACTTCTTCCTTTATCAGGATTGGGACACACCGACCTTTCAGTTAATGCGCAATCCGGACGTATCGGTGCGCAGCCGCGGCGTCATGGAAAAATGCACCTACTGCGTGCAGCGAATTCAAAGCGCGAAGATCACCTCTGAAATTGAAGGACGAAAAGTAAGGGATGGCGAGATCGTAACGGCGTGCCAGGCGGTTTGCCCGACCGACGTGATCGTGTTCGGAGATATCAACGATCCCAATAGTCGCGTTTCCAAGATTAAGGCGGACGAACGCAACTATTCTTTGCTCGGTGAATTGAATACCAAGCCGCGCACGACTTATTTATCGGCAGTGAAGAACCCGAACCCGGAGATTAAGTGAGTCAGTTGGGCATGAATTTTTAGTTAATTTGATCTCAATGCCTGAACAGGAACCACATAGCCAGTCGCACCATTCGACGGCGCCGGTCGTTGCGCCGGGGCTGACGTTTGGCTCGGTGACGGACAAGATCAGCTCGATCGTTCTGAAGCGGAAGACACCTCTATGGTGGTTTTTGGGCTTTGCGATTTCGTTTGTCGTGTTTCAATTGATGCTGTTGACCATTACCAATCTGGTCTTCAACGGCATCGGCCTGTGGGGTGTAAATCAACCGGTCGGCTGGGGCTTTGCGATTATTAATTTTGTTTGGTGGATCGGAATTGGTCACGCCGGTACATTGATCTCCGCCATCCTCTTGCTGTTGCGTCAAAAGTGGCGCACTTCGATCAATCGATTCGCGGAAGCGATGACGCTCTTTGCAGTGGCCCAGGCCGGCATGTATCCGATTTTTCACCTTGGCCGACCGTGGCTCGCTTATTGGCTATTTCCCTATCCCAACACCATGGGCATTTGGCCCCAGTTCCGCAGTCCATTGATGTGGGACGTGTTTGCCGTTTCAACATACGCGACAGTGTCGGCGATATTTTGGTTCGTGGGCCTGATTCCGGACTTTGCCACTCTGCGAGATCGCGCGCGCAGTAAGCCGTTCCAACTTTTATACGGATTGCTGGCCATGGGTTGGCGCGGTTCCGCGCGACACTGGCATCGTTACGAGATGGCCTATTTGTTACTGGCAGGTCTGGCGACTCCGCTTGTCCTTTCCGTGCACACCATCGTCAGCTTCGACTTTGCCATCGGTATTGTGCCGGGCTGGCACGCCACCATCTTTCCACCATACTTCGTCGCCGGCGCTATCTATGCCGGATTTGCGATGGTGCTTTTCCTGACGATTCCACTGCGCAAACTTTACGGATTGGAAAGCTTCATTACCATGCGGCACATGCACAACATGGCGAAGGTCATGTTGGCTACCGGCTTGATCGTCGGCTATGGCTACATCATGGAAGCGTTTTTCGGCTGGTACAGCGGCAATCGTTTTGAGCGGTACATGATTTGGAACCGCATGCATGGTCCATACTCCTATTATTACGTGTCGCTGATTTTTTGTAACCTGATCACGCCGCAGTTTTTATGGATCAAAAAAGTGCGCCAGAATTTGTTAGTGCTGTGGCTGATATCAATCGTGGTCAGCATCGGCATGTGGCTGGAACGTTTTGTGATTGTCGTTACCAGTTTACAGCGCGACTTTCTGCCCTCGTCCTGGGGCATGTACCAGGGCACGAAGTGGGATTGGTCCATGTTCATCGGCACCATTGGATTTTTCTTTACGCTCTTGTTCCTGTTCATTCGCTTCCTGCCGATGATTTCGATTTTTGAGATGCGGACGATATTGCCGGAAGCCGAAGTGGAGGAGTAGGCCTAAAGCACGAAATAATCCTTCGCGTTATTGAGCGGTTATTGGAATTAAGATGTCGGACGAGAAACGCGAAATCTTCAGCGAGACTGAGCCGTCGCAAACTGACGACATCCATTTGTCTGTCTCGCGGCGTCGCCGGATTGCGCCCAGCATCTACGGAATCATGGGCGAATTCGACAATCCGTCGGAACTCGTGACGGCGGCTCGCCGCACGTACGAAGCCGGGTATCGCCGCATCAACGGCTATTCGCCGTATCCGATCGAGGAGCTTTCCGAGGCGATTGGTTTTACTCGCACAGCTTTGCCTTTGATTGTATTGATTGGCGGAATTCTCGGCGGACTCGGTGGCTTTCTGATGCAGTACTGGATGGAAGTGATTGACTACCCGCTTAATGTGGGAGGCAAACCCTATAACAGTTGGCCCGCGTTTATTCCGATCACCTTCGAGTGCACGGTGCTGGTGGCGGCGTTTTCAGCAGTCCTCGGCATGTTGATTTTGAACAAGTTGCCGCAACCCTATCACCCGGTTTTTAACGCGCCGAATTTTGCGCTAGCTACGCGTGACCGCTTCTTTCTGGTGATCGAAGCAAACGATCCGCGTTTTAGTCATAACGAAACTAAGCAGTTTATGGAAACCGTGGGCGCGAGAAATGTCAGCGATGTGGAGATTTAGCGAGCAAACCACGAATAGCAAACCGCTAACAGCCGGAAAAAGAAAATCCTGCTGTCTGTTGTTTGCCGTCTGCTGTTTGCTTTCCGTTTCCTGCCGCAAAGACATGCAGGACCAGCCGAAGATGAAGCCTTATCGGTCGTCCGTCTTCTTTAAAGATGGACAATCCTCCCGGCCTTTGGTTGAAGGCACGGTGCCCCGCGGTTTCTTAAAGGAAGACACGGAATTTTTTACCGGAAAAAAACGCGGCCGGGGCGGCCTTTCATCAACTCAACCTGCGAGCACCGCAACCCCCGGCGCGAACCAGGGTAATCAAAGTACGCTGACTGGCGCCGCTGCTTATCCGGATGACGTCGAAACGTTTCCACTAACTGTCACAGCCGAGACGGTAACTCGCGGCAGGGAACGTTATGAGATTTTTTGTTCGGCTTGTCACGGTTTGACTGGATATGGTGACGGCATGATCGTGCGGCGCGGATTTCGGCGGGCGGCTTCGTTCAACGATGATCGCTTGCGACAAGCACCGGTGGGCCACTTTTTCGATGCCATGACGAATGGCTGGGGCGCGATGCCGTCTTACGCGACACAAATTCCAGTGCAGGATCGGTGGGCCATCATCGCATACATTCGCGCGTTGCAACTGAGTCAGCAAAATCAAAACCAGCAAGGGCAATCAGGCCCACAGGCGCAGCCTGCGAACACGCCACCCGCGGGAGGGCAGCATCAATGATGCAGGTTTCTTATAACGCCCCGCCCGAGTTGAAGACTTTGCAACGGAGAGCGCTCCCGGTTGGCATTGTGTTTTTGGCAATCCTTGTAATCGGGTTTGTGACGCACCGCGAACAGTTCTTTCGTTCTTACTTATTCGCGTTCGCCTTCTGGACCGGCATTTCGGTTGGCTCTCTGGCGCTGTTGATGTTGCAGCACTTAACCAGCGGTGGTTGGGGATTCGTGATCCGTCGCGTGCTTGAAGCAGCAACGCGCACGCTACCGCTCATGCTGATCTTGTTCATACCGGTTGTGCTTGGCGCGCATTATCTCTATCCGTGGACGAATGCGGAAGAAGTAGCAAAAAACCCGGTGCTGGTTGAAAAGACGCGACTGTTTCTGAACCTGCAATTTTTCACCGTGCGCGCTGCTGTTTATTTCGCCATCTGGTTGTTGCTGGCTTTCTTTCTCAATCGTTGGTCGCTGTTGCAAGACCGCACTGGTGATCGCAAATACAAGAAAAAGATGGGAATGCTAAGTGGGCCGGGCATGGTGCTATTTGTCTTTACCGTTACCTTCGCATCGATCGATTGGTTCATGTCGCTCGATCCTGAATGGTCGTCGACCATCTTCGGATTTATTTTTGTAGCGTCCTGGTCACTGAGCGCGCTCTCATTCGTGATTGCAGCGCTGGCCATGCTGACGAAGTATGATCCGATGAAAACGATCGTGGCGCCATTGCATTTTCATGACCTCGGAAAGCTTTTGCTGGCATTGGTAATGCTCTGGGCGTACTTTGCTTTTTCCCAATACCTGATTATCTGGTCGGGAAATCTGCCGGAAGAGATTCGCTGGTATTTGCCACGCACGCGAGGCGCCTGGGGCGCGGTTGCCGTTAGCGTTGTAATTTTGCACTTTGCGTTCCCTTTTTTGTTCCTGTTATCGCGGTCATTAAAACGAAATCCGCATACCTTGGCGCTGATCGCGGGGTTGATCCTCGTGATGCGTTTGTTAGATCTGTTATGGATGATCACCCCGAACTTTACCGGCGAGCACTTCCACCTGAGTTGGATGGATGTTGTCGCGCCCGTCGCGATGGGTGGCGTTTGGCTGGGTGTATTCGGCTGGCAATTATCGCAGCGAGCGCTGGTTCCGATAAACGATCCTCAATTTGAGGTCGTGCTCGAGCAGGCGCATTCGCATCATTAGACCGGAGACCAGCGACCGGAGACGGGAAGACGCGAGACGGAAGACGGGAGACGGAAGATCAAAGCCTAAAGCCAATGTCCGATAAGAACGTTCACATAACGGAAACACCCGACGTGTCCCACATCAAAAATCTTGATGTCACGCACGAAGCAAGCGACGTTAGTATCAGCGGCATCCTCCGCTTTGTAGTCGGCCTGACCATTTTCGGGATCGTCGTGCACATTTTGATGTGGGGACTGTTTCGAGTGTTCGACGCGCAACAAGCCGGTAAAGAACCCAAGCCCGGACCCATGGCGATGACGGAACAGGAGCGGCGTCCGCCCGATCCGAAGTTGCAATCGGCCCCCGGCTTTGGCGTAAAGCTCGAAAATGGACAATGGGTGCCACTGGAAAATCGCGAACCACAAGCTGAGTATCGCGTGCTGCGCGAACAGTGGGACCAAACACTCAACGAAGGCGCGCGAGATAATTCAGGCAAAATCGTGGGCCTTCCGATCGAACAGGCGATGAAAAAGGTGATTGACGAAAACAAGCTGCAATCGCGTGTCGCGACGGCGAGTGAGAATCAAAGTCAGGTGCAGAGTAGTGGCATTGAAATGCCGACTGCTGCGAGTTCGGGACGCATGACGGAAAAGAAAAGGCAATGAAAGCAGCGCGCAGACCACAGAAAGCAGACCGCGGTCGGCAGAAGGTTGACGGCAGCAACACGCGCTTGAGAAAGCTACGTTGGGTGTTCGCCGCTTCCTGCTGCTGCCTTCTGCTGCTGATGACTGCTCAGGCACAGAAGTTCACTGGAGATCAGGGCAATTCACCCTTGTACAGTGCGCGACCCTATCAGCCCCGCGCTCCAGTCGGTTTGCCGAAAGCGCTGACCGGCGTGGGTATCGATCAAAAATTGAACGAGCAACTGCCGCTTGATCTGGTGCTGAAGAACGAGCGTGGCGGGACAGTGAAATTAGGCGATTACTTTGGTAAGAAGCCAGTTTTGCTTTCACTCGTTTATTACCAGTGCCCGATGCTTTGTAATCAAATGCTGAATGGCATGGTCACCGCTTTTAGGGTAATGACGTTCACGCCCGGTAAAGACTTTGAAGTGGTCACGGTTAGTTTTGATCCGCGCGAAACGCCCGAGCTGGCTGCGGCGAAGAAGAAAACCTACATCGATTATCTGCCTGAAGAGAAACGAGCGCCCGCCGAAGCAGGTTGGCATTTTCTGACGGCGGACGAGAACAGCATCGCGCGCATCACCGACGCAGTAGGCTTTCGCTATCACTGGGATGAAGCGACCAAACAGTTCGCGCATGCGAGTGGAGTGTACCTGGCTACGCCACAAGGGAAATTGGCGCGCTATTTTTACGGCATTGAATACGCACCTCGCGACTTGCGCTTGGG
>DATENN010000198.1:0-3450 GCA_035275045.1 Pyrinomonadaceae bacterium | reverse complement strand
TCCAATCGAATAGCTTCTACCTATGCGCACGATCTTGCTTATCATTCTAATTCTGCTCCTCATCGGGAGCTTGCCCACTTGGGGATACGCGCCGGCGGGCTGGGGCTATTATCCGGGCGGCGGATTGGTTATCCTGATCATCTTGATCTTGCTGCTCTGGCGCGGCTAGAACCAGTCAGAAAAAAGCAATAATTCCTCGCCTGAGGAATGCAGGCGCCAGCCGATTTAGTCCCGGCTAGTTACTACGAGCCGCAATGGCTTTCTTCAAAGCCGCGGCCGATTCGCGTGAGCCTCCGCGATGATGGGAGCGGGAATAATTGCGCGCACGATCAAAATTAATCCGCGCATCGCGCGCAAAAGTGTTCATCGCGACCCGATAATTACCGCCGCTGGTTAGGTGCCGGTGCGAGGCGATAAATTGGCTCGGATCATAATAATTGCTGAAGTCGGGCGCAAATGCGGCCCGGCTCATCCCGATCTCGATATTTTTTCGAATCTCCAAATGCAAATGCGCATCGTAAAGTCCGTGCGCGGTTCCCATCGTTCCAATCTGCTGACCGCGTGCGACCGCCTGACCACGCCGCACCTGAATCGTTTGTAGGTGACCGTACAGTGAATCGATATTTTTGATGATGCCGCCTTCCCGGTAAATGTGACGTATGATAACCACATTCCCCCAGCCCATATGGCAATCGCGCGAAAACACCACGATCCCGTCACCGATACTGTGAATTGGTGAGCCCAAGTCGGTGTCACCTCCTCTTACGCCGTCCCAGTCCTCTCCTAAATGCCCATGCGCGCGAAATCCGCGGGCCTTGTAATAGCCTTGTGCATCCGGTTTGCCGACTGGAAAATCGAACCCATCCGCTATTTTGGTGAACGCAGTTTCCGGCCGAAGGCTCACCGGCTGTGGAGTGTTTGACGCGGAATCGTGCGTTTGCCTGCTTACCGTCGCAATGGACAACGGCGCCTGTTTAGCCGGCCGCGTCTGTGCGACCTGGATCTCTTTTTTTGCCGGCGGAGGATTCGCGGTTGACGGCGTCACCGGTTGAGCCTTGGCCGGTTGAGCGATAACTGGTTGTGGTTTTGCGGTCGCGACTTTTGCCGCGGAAACGCCGGCAACATAAGCAGCGTCCAGCTGCGCCTTTGGCATCGGCGCTTTCACAGCCTCCGGTTTCGGGGCCGCCGCTTTGACCGGTTGGGCTTTAGGCACTGCTTCCGCGCCCGGATCCCGCATGACAAGGACTTGTTGCGCTTGCCCGTGGGTCAGCATCAAAAATACGCAAACGCAGGCGCTAAAAAGCTTCTTCGGCATGGAAAGCCGCCCTTTTTAGACAACCGCCGGCCAAATGACAAGAGGTCTTTTAGGCCCTGGTCACCTGGATGACCGGCAAAGGGAACCGCAGCCGCAGCTCGTCTCCCAAATAGATTTCGACGTGGTGCAATCCGTACTGCTGAAACTGCACCCCGCCAAAGTAATGGACGTTGGTGGCGTGCCCTTCCATTTCCTTGAGGACAAATTCCACTTCGGCCTGGGCGATGACCTGCGTTTCGTCCACGCCGACAATGCGCGATTTTTGCCGGAATTTTCCAGAACCGCTGCACCAGCGTGCCCAGATACAAAGCCGCATATAATTTACCGGCAAAGTCGGGGTGGGAATAACATTGATCACGCCGACAAGCGTCTGCATGCCGTTGAATTCGCAGCGAACGTCTTCACACAGCACACAACTTTGCAGATCCGGGAGCATGACATTGGTTTCCATGGTCGGGTTCAAATCGAGCCGCGGGCTAACAGCACGAATATGACTATACCAAGGGCTATGCGATAAATCGCAAACGGAATGAACCCGTGCTTTCTGACCCAGTGCATAAACCACGCGACCACGGCGAAGGCCACGATGAACGAAACGATAAAACCGATCGCGAGCACAATCCATTGATGCCCGCTTATGACCAGCGGAGCAAGATTCCCTTCTGCGGCAGGCCGATAATTCCCGGATAACGTTTTCAAGAGATCGTAACTCGTCCCGGCAATCATTGTCGGGATCGAAAGGAAAAACGAGAATTCGAGCGCGGCCTGTCGCGACATTCCCACTACCTGGCCGGCCGCGATAGTACACATCGAGCGTGAAGTTCCCGGAAACAGCGGCGCGAGAATTTGGGCGGCGCCGACACACACCGCCTGCCACAGACCCATCTCTTCCATGTGCATGATCCGCGGTTTTCTAAAGGTGCTGTCGACAATCCACATAATGATTCCGCCAAGCAAAAGTGCCCACGCCATAACGTGAAGATTTTCCAGGTTTTGCCCGATCTGCTTCTTTAACATGAACGCAGGGCCAGCTGTGACTACGAATGCGAGCAGCGTCAGAGCGAGAGGATGCGTCAGTACGGTGCGGTCGCCCCGTTCGCCACGCGGAAATGTACGGATGAAATGCATGATCCGGTCCCAAAAGTAAACCGGTATGGCCAAAGTGGCGCCTAACTGGATGACAATGGTGTACATTTTCCAAAAACTATCGTGCAGATCGAATTGAAATAGCGCTTCCGCGATTCGCAGATGCGCCGTTGAACTCACCGGCAGGAACTCGGTCAGCCCTTCAATAATGCCGAGCAAGACCGATAGAAAGTAGGTGTTCATCAGTGCGAGGCCTTAAAGAATGAAGAGTTCAAGCAAGCGGAATTTCTCTGCGGTTCTTGCTCTCAATTCCTTGTCGCGCCGTAGTCATACGAAGGCGGATCGACTTTCTTCAGAGTGCTTCTGCTCCTCGTTCGTCGGTCCGGATCCGAATCGCTTCTTCGACTTCCGAAACGAACACCTTACCATCACCGATCTTGCCAGTTTTAGCCGCGCGCAAAATTGCTTCGACCGCGCGTTGTGCACGATCATCCGGGACAACCACTTCAAATTTCACTTTCGGCAAAAAATCGACAGTGTACTCACTGCCGCGATAAATTTCGCTGTGGCCTTTTTGCCGGCCGAATCCTTTTACTTCGCTCAGCGTCATTCCTTCCACGCCCACTTCGGCCAGTGCCTCCTTCACCGCTTCCGTTTTGAAAGGCTTGACGATCGCCTCGATTTTTTTCACCGCGCCAAACTAGAGGCGGCTTATCAAAGGTCAAAGCTGAAATCTGAAGACTGCGGTTGAACCGTTGAATGGTTGAGTTGTTGAGTTGTATCGCACTGCAGCGAGACTTGGGAATGACAACACGACATCAATATTCATTTGAAAAACTACGTGTGTGGCAAAGCGCACGAGAAGTTGCTAAAACCGTTTACACGACCACGGCAGCTTTTCCGCAGAGGGAAGTATATGGTTTGGTCAGTCAATGTAATCGGGCGGCGATTTCAGTAGCAGCCAACATTGCTGAAGGCAGCGCCCGGCAAAGTAGGAAGGATCAGGCGCATTTTTCAGAAATTGCGTATGGCTCTTTGATGGAGCTAGC
>DATENN010000197.1:0-11155 GCA_035275045.1 Pyrinomonadaceae bacterium | reverse complement strand
AAAACTCTCGCAACCGTTTCAATAATATTGTCTCTTGTTCTCTCTTCAGTAGCCGCGCAGGAAGAAGCCAGAGCCGTTTGGCAGGTGACGAAGTTCGATATTACCGCAGATGTGCAACACGCCGAGCGTCAGTTATCGGCGACGGCAGTTTTAAGCGCGGCGAATGTTGGGCGAGGAAGTGGGGCCTCTTTTACTTTCCGGATTAACTCAAAGGCAGTCATCAAAACCGTAACAGTCAGCGGCGCAAACGCTACGTTTCGGAGCGTTCCTGAAAGTTCAACGAGCCTACAGCGCATCACTGTGACCTTGCCCAGTGCCATTGCACCTGATGGGACAGTTGCGGTAACGATTAGCTATACCTTGCCGCTCGAAGGGAACACCGGCCTTGCCGCAATTTCGCCGATCGGATCGCAATTCCTTCCACTCTCGTTTTGGTACCCATCGCCGAGCACTCCGTTCAGTTCGCGCGGCGCAGATCGCGCTGCGATAAAGTTGGCTGTCAACGGAGCAGGTATTATCAGTTCAGGAACTGAAAAAGCTGCCGGGTCAGGTGCGATTGTTTATGAGAACCAACTTCCGGCCCAGCCATTCTTTGTGCAGGGCGATTGGGAGAGAGTGGAAGGTACGGCGGAGAACAAAAACATCATTGCGTTTCTACCGCGCGGCGCAGGAGCGGACGATCGAAGACGCGCCGAAGCACTTGTGTCACTGGCTGGCAGCGCACGCGCCTTCTACTCGGCTTTATTTGGACCAGCGCCCGACGTTCCTATTCGCCTCGTGTCGGCGCGGCGCGGCGCGGGCTTCGATGATTCCGGCACAGTCCTTCTCGAGACAGGGGCATTTCGTCGTGCGCAAACCGATTCAACGACTGCGCTACTAATTTCTGAGGGCATTGCCCGGCTTTGGATCGGTGGCCAAACTCCTGTGCGCGGCGACGCCGGCGGTGTTTTACGCGAAGGACTGACACGTTTCCTCGCGACGCAATTTATCGAAAAGCAATTCGGGCGCAATGCCGCGGATGCCGAGCGCCTGCGCGAGCGCGTGGCCTACAGCGCCGTGGTGCTCAAGGATGCGCCGCTTTCGAAAATCACACCGCTCGATCCCATTTACTTCAATGCCGTACCTAACAAAGGCGCGATGGTCTGGCGGCTCATCGAACGTCGCCTCGGCCCTGACGCATTCACGGCAGTCATTCGTGATCAGCTCACGGCAGGTAAGGGAAGTGGGCTCAGCCTGGCGATGTTTCGCGCTGCATTAGCCGAACGTGGCGGAGACGCTATTAAGAATTTGGTAGACCAGCAATTGGACCAGGTTACCGATCTCGATTTAATGATTGGCTTGCCACAGCAACGCGGGGCCGAATGGGTTTCGGCATTGCGCAACCTGGGCCAGGCGGAAGCAGTGACGACCGCAGCCGCAACAACGGCAAGCGGGGAACGAATCGCGGTCGATGTTACTGTTCCACCGAAGGGGTTTGGGGAAGCAATTTTCAAAAGCGCTCAACGCCTCGTGCGGGTTGAAATCGATCCTGACAAACTCTACCCACAACTGGATTATGCGAATGACATCATGCCTAAGGCGCCGCCGCTTCAGGAATCACTAAACGACGCGACGCGCCAACTGGGCGCACAGGACTTTGTAAAAGCTGAGACCACTGCGCGCGCGTTGTTGCTGGCGGCGCCTCAATTTCAGGAAGCGAACATCGTTTTGGGCCGCGCTTTGCTTGGCCAGAACCGCGACGACGACGCGCAAAAGATTTTTAACGCCTTGCTCGAACAACCGCTGCCGACACCGGCTGCGATTGCGTGGGCCAATATAGGCTTGGGCGAAATTGCTTTGAAAAAGGGCCAGTTTGCCGACGCTGCGAAACGTTTTACCGACGCCGTTCGGGCTGACGCCGAATACGGTTCATCATTGGCCGCGCGAAACGATCGCATCAAAGCAGAAAGCGCCGCGAATATCTTACAAGTCGATCCGGCGATTCGAACTTTCATCGGACAGTTGGACCAGGCGATTGCCAGCGGCAAAAAAGTGGAAATAGAACCGCGCGTGGTGCCCGGAGAATTGCAACGATTTATCTCGGGCGTGGTCGGCACTCAGCCTGAATACTGGCGCACAAAGGTTTTGCGTACGGAACAGTTGGATGCCGATCTGTTTGCAGCCGACGTTGCGCTTGAAACTAAAGAGTTGGGTAAGGAACAGGCAGGTTCAGCTCTATACATTCTGTCGCGCAACAACGGCAATTGGCGGCTTGTCGGTATAGACTTATTCGAGGTTCGTTAACCGATGGATGATTTCGCTGCTATTGAACGACGCGCGGCCCGCATCAAGTTGCTGTTGATGGATTGCGACGGCGTGCTCACTGATGGCCGCCTGTGGCTGTTGAAGGAAGGCGACGAAGATAAGAGTTTCAACACCAAGGACGGTTTGGGTCTAACGCTCTGGCGACGAGCTGGACTGCGCTCCGGAATAATTAGCGGCCGAACATCGAGCGCGTTGGAACGTCGTGCCGCAGAGCTGGGCGTTGAATTTCTTCGCCAGGGAAATGAGCAGAAGATTGGAGCGTTCGAGGACATCCTCGCCGCTGCCGGCGTTACGGACGATGAAGTAGCATTCGTTGGTGATGACTTGAGCGACATTCCTTTGATGAGGCGCTCAGAACTCGCAGTCGCCGTCGCTGACGCGGTCGAAGAAACGCGCGGTGTGGCCCACTACATAACGCAAGCAAAAGGCGGACACGGCGCCGTGCGCGAAGTGATTGAGCTAATTCTGAAGTCGCAAGGCCGCTGGAATGATCAAGTCGAAACTTATTTCAAGTAGGCAATGTTGTAGTGCGTGTCGAAGTCAACCGCGGCAAATTCTTTAAAGTCTGGGTTCGTTTGTTTGCACTCGCAGAGCTGATTGACACTCGCAAAACAGTTAACTAATCTTCGTTGGTTCTCAACTTTTGATTTGAAAATCGCGGGCGTAACTCAATGGTAGAGTGTCAGCTTCCCAAGCTGAAAGTTGCGAGTTCGAGCCTCGTCGCCCGCTCCATTCCTTTCTAAAACTGCATATTTCTCACGGGTAAACCCTAAGCCTCTCAACGTTGATTTCTCTCTTACAATGCAGGTTTTCGCGTTCGTCGACTGAATAACGCATTGAGTAAACCGATCAGCGTTGCGAACCAACCAACAAGCGCGATGTAAATGAAGAACCGCGGAATGACGAGTAGCGTTGGGAAATTCAGCGCTTTGGACAGTTGAAAAGTACAAACAGTGTACATTCCGAAGGGAAACACCATGCCCCAATATTGCGGGTCGTACTTCAGGGGAAATCTTTTGTAAACGTGCCGCCAAAATCCGAGGATCAATAACAAAGGAATCCACCAGGTGCCTGCGGCCCAAAAGAACAAAGTAAATCCTTTCAGGAACGGCATCATCTCGCCCAGCATGGTCCATGCGGGCGCCGCAATCATCAGACGCGCGCCGGCCAGCGTCGTGATGGCAACTGCGCCCATGTTGATCCAATAAGGCGGCGTTAGTGACGCGGTCGTCACGTTGACGAAAGTAAAGCGATAAAAAATCAAAGTGATTAATGGAAGGTACAACATGCAGCCGAGCAGGAACATGCAGAGCGTGAAGAAAAGAATGGGTTCGTGATAACCGGTGAAACGACTGACTAATAATGTCCCCAGGACCGAGATCGATTGCGTCGCCACCACGGCCAGCAACCAGCCGCCGTTCAATCCTGCCTCAATGCTCGGCTTGTTTTCTCGGACAGTCATCGCCGCGAAAAATGAATACATGATCAACAGCCAGAACAACAGCGCGATAAACCAAAGCACCATAGCGGCCCGCGATTGATCGACGACGATTAAGAGCTCGCTGCCGAGTACGCTGGTGCCAGCCACGACAGTAAAGAATCCCGGCCCGCGGACATGGTCATTTAGATCCGCTTTGACCCGCGCAAAGAAGACGCCGAGTCGCACCACCAGCAAGACACCAAGCACAGCGTACGCAACGAGATTGACGAACAACAGCCCGAGCGCCAAGGTTTTCATCTCCAGCAGGTAACAAGCGATAGAGATGATCCCGGTCGCCATTACCAAAGCAAAATAGCCTGGAAACAGATCGGCCGCGGCGCGCATCAGCGCATTGCTCTTAATGTCTGTTCGAGTCATTCGTTAGGGGAATCGCCTCATCGTCGCAACGTTTGCAGTTGAGCTCGAGTCCGAGCCGAGACGCGCGGCCCGCTTTAGTCAGCACCCAATCGCGTGAGGTCAATGGCGGATCGTGCCGCACGTGTTGCCGGTGATCGCACTGCAGGATGGCGCGCCAATGATTTTCGTCGTCCTTTTCAAAACCTACGATCTTTCGTTTCATTGGCCCATGTTGGTTGTGCGAACGTAGCCGCTGCTGGTGGTTTTGCGCGACGCCGGGCGCCACCATTTGATGATTGAGAGCGTGATAAGAAAACAGATGCCCGAGGCAATTACGAGCGGCGGCAAGACGGAGTAATGATGAGCGAGCGCGGCGTCGACCGTCGCCGCGAGTATCCAGAGCTGCCCGACGTTAATCATGACGAGCATGACCAGTCGCGCCTGCCAGACTGCGGCGTGACGCGCATGAAGCCTTGTCTTATCAGTTTGTGCAATGCGATTCACTTCGCGATTAGCTGTCATGATTACCTGCAGCAGTTCGGCGAACGGCCCAAATTTCGTTTCCGCGCACCTCGACATCGATCGCATCCAGGGCGCGGGGCGGTGGTCCATACAAAACGTCTCCGGTTGCCGCATCGAACGCGCCTTCATGACAAGGGCACTCGAGTCTTTGATCCTGTCTTGAGTAATAAACCGGACAGCTCAGGTGCGTGCACTTCTGGCCGTAAGCGTGATAGGTGCCGTCGGCGGTGCGAACCAAAATCGCCGAATCCTGTTCAGTGGGAAAATGAAAGTCCAACGCGGAGTTCGGTTGCATCGCTTCCGCCCCCTCGACGCGCGCGGCAGCAGCTGCCGCTTGCCGGCGAGCATCAAAGGCCGCTTTAGCAGCGAAACCGCCCGCGCCAACGAACAACGCTGCCGAGGTCAATCCGAGAAAATTGCAGAATTCCCGCCGTGTGACCTGCGCTTCTTCGTCGCGCTCATAGGGAAAGTCGGCTTGAAACGGCGCCGTGGCAACGCGCACATCCCGCTCGTCCGACTCGCTACTTGAATCGTCCGCCATAACCCGCTCGATGGCGCCGCCCAAATTCCTGTGCTTCTCAGAACTCATTGCTCTTATCCGATTGTTCAACCTGGGTATCGATCCACGATTCCGCGGTGGGTGTTTCAGATTCCGCTGGCATCAACATGCCCTCGAAAACACCGCACCCGTCGACCTTCACCTCGTCCGCATCCGTCGGCAGCATCAGAAACACTTTTGTTTCTACTTTTTGATTTCCAAAGACGTGAACATTCACCGGTTTGGTGCGCCGCAACGGCACAATCTGTTCGTATTTGCCAAAAGAGATCGCGCCGGTCGGACAAACACTGGCGCACATCGGCTTCAGACCTTCCGATGACCGGTCATAGCACATGTCACACTTCATCTGCAGATGCATTTGCGTGTTGTACTTAGGAACCCCAAAGGGACAGGCGTTGACGCAGTTGCGGCAATCGAGACAGCGCGGTTTGAGCGCCGACATGACGACTCCGTCATCCGAAACCTTGATCGCATCTGCGGGACAAACAAGCGCGCAGGTTGGCTCGTTACAGTGCATACAGACCGTCGGCATGGTCGCCGTGGTTTCGGCGCGATCGATGTAGTCAACGAAAATCATCGAATAACCTTTGTGCGTAGCGCATTCGCGGCAGGCGGCGACGCAGGCGCGGCAGCCGATACAGCGCTGCGGATCGATGAACATCGTTTCTTCCATAGGAGTTTCAGCCGCGACACATGGCGCAGATAAAGTTCATCCGCGACCTCGTCTAACTTCACTTAACGACGCGCCTTTGCGTTGTTTACCGAGAATGGGCAACTGCCGCGAATGGATTTTCTCAATCCGAGCAGCGCACGCTTTGTATTCGGGTATCTTCGAAGTTGGATCGAGGGCAGGATTCGTCAATTGATTCACCGCCAATTGTTCGCCCCAGTGATAGGGAATAAAGATCGTGTCGGGCCGAATGGTCCTGACGACCAGAACAGGAAATACACCCTCGCCGCGCCGCGAGACGACGCGCACCCGCTCGCCATCATTAATCTGTAGTTTTAATGCAGTGTCAGGATGCACTTCCACATACGGCTCGGGACATTGCTCTACGAGAAAACCGATGCGGCGTGTTTGATTTCCCGAAAGATACTGATAAACAACGCGCCCACTCGTCAGAATCAGCGGAAACTCGTCATCGGGCACTTCGTTTGGCGGATTGTATTCAATAGCATGGAACTTAGCTTTGCCGTCGGGATGATAAAACCTTTCCTCGAACAATCGCGGCGTGCCGGGGTGGTCCTCAGTAGGACACGGCCAAAAGATGCCGTTGTTCGCCTCAATCTTTTCCCAGCTGATTCCGGAGTAGTCGGCATTGCCTCCACGCGAGGCAACCCGAAGTTCATCAAAAATCTGTCGTGGTCCACTGAAATCGAAATACTTTTTGCGGCCCATGCGCGCCGCAATCTCGTTGATGATCCACCAGTCGGCACGCGCCTGGCCGGGCGGATTATTAGCTTTGTTAATCTTTACGACACGGCCCTCGCTGTTGCAGGTCACTCCTTCATCTTCGCTCCACGCCGAACCGGGCAGGACGACGTCTGCATAGCGCGCGCCTTCCGACATAAAGAAATCAATGCAGACATAGAAGTCGAGGTCTTCAAGTGACCGGCGCACTTCGTTAGTGTCGGGAAGACTGACCATCACGTTGTTACAGATTGAAAGCAGGCCGCGAATTTCGCCTTCTCGCATCTTCTGAAACATTTCAACTACCGAAACACCAGCTTGTGGTAACTCCTCTTCCGGCAAACCCCAAACATCGCAAACGTATTTACGGTGATCCGGATTTGCGATCGAGCGCTGACCGGGCAACTGGTCCGCTTTCTGTCCATGCTCGCGACCGCCCTGGCCGTTGCCTTGTCCAGTTATCGTTCCGTAACCACGACCCGGGGCGCCGATCTTGCCGGTAGCCAGCACCACATTGATGTAAGAAAGGACATTGTTTACGCCGTTTGTGTGATGTTCGATGCCCCGCGCGTGCATAACCAGCGCCGTTTGCGCGCGACCGTAGATGCGCGCCGCGTTAATTATCTTTTCGGCGGGAACACCACAAATTTGCGACGCGACATCCGGAGCGTAGCGCATTGCCAACGCGCGCGTAGCTTCCCATTCGTTGGTGCGTGAATCAATGAATTTTTGATTGATAAGATTCTCTTCGATCAAAACATGCAACATACCGTTCGCAAGGGCGACGTCGGTGCCTGGCTTTAACTGTAGGTGCAGATCTCCCTGGCGAGCCGTCGCTGTTTCACGCGGATCCACAATAATCCAACGCCCGCCGTTATCACGCTGCTGCCAGAGATACTTGTTGAGCACGGGAAAAGTCTCCGCACAATTCGAGCCCGCAATCAATAAGACTTCGGCGAGCGGAATATCACTCCAGGGATTCGCAGCCCGATCGATTCCAAACGCTTTGTTGTTGCCTGCCGCTGCGGAGACCATGCAAAGCCGGCCGTTATAGTCAACATAGCGAGTCCCAAGGCCGGCGCGCGCAAACTTGCCCATCAAATACGTCTTTTCAGTCGTCAATGACGATCCCGAATAGACGCCAAGCGAGTCCTTGCCGTAAGTTGCCTGAAGTTCTTTAAACTTTGTTACGACCAGATCGAGCGCCTCGTCCCAGCTCGCCTGTTCAAAACTTCCGTTCCGTTTGATAAGCGGATGAAGTAGGCGATCGGGATGATGAACTTGCAGATAAGCCGTCACGCCCTTGGGGCATAATCGGCCTTCATTAACCGGAAAGTCGTAACGCGGCTCAACGCCGACGACATGATCATCTTCTACTAAAAGGTTCATGCCGCATTGCACCGCACAGTATGGGCAATGTGTTGGGACGATCTTGTCGATGACGCGGTCGGCGCGCCACCCGTCATGCGGGGCATCGTGCAGATGTGGCCCATACGCGTCGATGATTTGATCGAGATGTTCTACTTTGCTCATGCGGTGCCCGATGAATTTCTTGAGCCCTTAAAAACTTTTTCATGTACCTGCGGCAAATTCGCGTACGCCAGGCCACGCATTATCCTTTTGCAGCGCGGGCAATAGTCCTGTAATGCCTTGCCGTCATTCATGGAATAGTCAAAACCAAGCCGGTCCACGACGACTTTCAAATCATCAAGCCAAAGTTGGGCCACAAATTCAGCGCCGCAACGCGCGCATTGCGCCTGCGGCATTTCGCGCGCACGCTCCTGATAGAGCTCAACGCCGATCGACGCCGGTCGCTGCACCACATGAAAAAGTTTGCCGAACGGCAGGTAGAACAGCGTCATGATCACTGTTGCTTGATGCGTCAGGGCAATGAAGTGATACATGTAGCCGTGTAACCAAAGACTGGAAGCCGTCAGCATCAAGCCCGTTACGGAAATCGCAATCAATAGCATGTGCGGCACGAAATCCAGCGTGAATTGCTGCAAAGCGATCGCGCCGCGGTCACGTAAGCGGCGGTGAATTGCTATCGCGCAACCGGCAATCACCATAACCGCCGCGAAGTCGAGCGCGTGAAATGTCACCCATGCAATCAGACTGCGCCCGTTCATGACGTTCAACGGGAAGCCGAACACGTACGCGCGATAACCAAGCTCGCCTTCCAACTTGAAATGCACCCAGCCAAACACCAGTGGGAACGTAATCAATGCCGAAAGAATGCAACCCCACATGATAAAAAAGTGCATCGCCCAGCGGGCGAAACCGCGCTTAAAGATGAAGCGCTGTCCCACCAGGTTGGTCGCAATCGTCTTCGCGGCGTTCGCAGTATTTTGCGCGAACTTTTCGCGTTGTAAGTACAGCTTCCAGCCGCGGCGCCAATAAACGCGCGTTGCCGGCCGCTGCAGCCAGAGTGTGTAACGAAAAACCATTGCACCGAACGCCACGACGCTGGCGATCGTGTAGCCAAAAAGCGCGGCGTCATAATGTTCGAGATTGCGTGAGCCAATGATGATGAGAAGCGTCAGCAGCAAAGACGCGACTAACGCCAGTAGCGCGGGCTTTCGTTTGGTCGACGACTCAACCATAGACACTCAAGCACGACAAATGTCGGAACGACTTGTTGGACTTCCCATTTTACAACATAGAAACATCGGCTGGTATCGCGCGGCGAATTAATCAAGCGATTTCGTTTTAGCCCGACCACTCAGCCTGCGAAAATCGAGCAGGTCGGTGGCGGAGTTCGGCTTCTACTCGCTTCGCTAAGTCAGCTTCCTCGTCCTCGTTCAAAACTTTTTTCACTAAACTATAAATTTGCGCCTCCTCCAATTCGTTGTGAATGGCGAGGCGCTGTTCCACTTCAAGCATGGTGTTGCGCAGCTTCAGCAATGACGCCGCGTCATGTTTCTGGTCCGGACTGTTGACTAGTTCGCGAGCAATTCCAACTGCCGGAGCAAGCTCATGCATAAAGAAATCGTGGTCCTTGCGCAAGCACTCAATCGCGCTTGAGGTTTCCTGCAGAGAGGGCGCGGCAGCATTAGCCCGTGCACTCGCCGCTTGTAACACCGCGGGGAAGAGATGCAGATGTTCGGCGCGAATGTGTACCGCCAGCCGCGCCCAAAACAAATCGAGTGTCGCCCAAATCAATTTAGCGTCGGCAAGTTCCAGCGCGGTGCAAAGCCGCGTCAGTATTTGATCTAAAGCGACGTGATCGTCAGTCAGTCGGCGGCCCGGTTGCGACAGCATTTACGACAACGAGACTTGATTTCGCTCGGTGATGGAACCCGGTAACGATTGGTTCGCCTGGTTATTACAGACGATCTGTTCAAGCTCTATCGCTCGCGGGAACAGAATATTGTTCTCGAGATGGATGTGCTGGTGCAGGTCCCGTTCGAAGCCCTCCATTGCTTCATAAAGCGTGCGATAGCTTATGCATGCGTCACCTGGTGTCGTGTAATTCGAGGTTACTGTTCTGAGCTCTCGCAACAGCTCGCCGGCGGTGTCGTGTTCGCGCATCATCATGCGAACGGGATTGTTGACGGTTACGAACGGTGCAAATGGAGCACGCCGGCCGCGCTCTTGCGCTTCCGCTAGTGAGATGATGTAAGGAAACAGTATTTGTTCTTCTTTAAGCATATGCGGCTTAAGATCGTCGGACAGCGTTGCAAACAAAGCGCTCAGTCGGTTCAACTCGGGATGATTTTCACCATGAGCGCCAATCACTTTTTGCAGCAGCGCATCCAGCCGGGCCATTTCTTCACGAGTGAAAACGTGATGTGTATCGAGAATATGAGCGATTAGCTTGGGCAGCCCGAGCTTTTGAAAATCGACCGTAGCTTCATTTTTTGCGCCCGCCGCTTTCACCATTTCGATCACGGTTTCGACAGCCAAGCCCGTCACCGAACAGGCATCCGCCAACCGCCGGTTGCCGCCGCAACAATAATCAATTTTGAGTCTTTCAAAAACGCGCGTCGCCTCGGGGAATTCGACCACCACATCGCGCACCGTCATTGTTGTATTAATCATTTCTTTGTCCTTTGAAATATCGTTGAGTAAACGCACTACGACTCACAGCGAACAGGACAGTGCAAAGAATATGCCTTAATAAAACCGCCGAAAATCAGCAGTTCAGAAGGTGGTACTGGGAAATTTTGCCGCCCGTCGAGGAGAACCACGCAACTGCGCGGTTCCACGTTGCTGTGAGGAAGCTGAGGGCTTATGCCAGTCCTTGCAACCAGCCCGGCTCGCGTTCGTGCTCCTCTTTCATGCGATGCAAGCGCGCCGCCATTACCGCCGCGCGTCCGAGGTAACCAACAGCCTGCCGCGCATTATCGCGGCTGACCACCGGCAACCGCCCTATGTCATTTCGCAGCATCTTGTCGATTGCTTCGAAGAGTATCTCGTCCGGGTAGGTGACGATCAGATTTCGGCTGCCGACGTCGATTACGGTCAGGTCGGAATTAGAGTTTTCTTCGATCGCGCGCAGGACGTCGCCGCGAGTAATAAT
>DATENN010000196.1:0-3626 GCA_035275045.1 Pyrinomonadaceae bacterium | reverse complement strand
AGGACCGCCGGATTGTTCCCCCAGCTTGTATAAAAAATTGTTGATTTCCTTCGCCATGAAGCCAAGGAATAGTTCAGCCGAGAATCTTGATAGGGAAACAAATGAACCGACGATCGTCTCAAGCTTGCTTTTCAACGTGGCGTTCAGATTCGCATAGTCGTGGGCTGCGAAATCCAGCAAGGCGAAAAAATGTCCGCGTGGTGTTTCAAGCTCGAAAGTAAAGTCCTTACCGTGAGGCCGGGACTTTGGTTCGGTTGAAGCTAACGAAAATTTCATAAGGGGCGCATCCTCCAATGCGCGCAACTTACCACGATCTCTCTAAATACTAAATAATCTTTTTCGAATTACGGATTGCGGTTTGCAGCTTTTCAACTGCGATTGCGATAGTTACAATTCGCCTATCCCCAATCCAGGAATCGCTCGAACGTCACGGAGGTCATAATGAATCTCGTTCGTCATCGCGCTAGACTGTGGACTGGAACAGCAATTTTGCTCATCGTGGGTCTTGCGCTTATGTCTTCCTGTTCAAAAATTTCAAATACGAATACTGCAAGCGGCGAAAAAGGAACTGCGGCCGAAGCCGAGAAGTTTGTTGCTGATGCCGAGAAGCGGTTATTCGATCTGAACGTGAAATACAGCCGCGCCGATTGGGTGAAGAGCACGTATATCACCGACGACACCGAGGCCTTATCGGCTGATGCAAATAAGGAAGTGATAGCGGCCACGACGGAACTGGCTGACGAATCGCGGCGCTTTGATGGAATCGATCTACCCTACGACACGGCGCGCAAGTTAAAACTACTGAAGCTTTCGCTAACGTTGCCTGCTCCAAAGGATCCCGCCGAACGCGACGAACTGACCAAACTTGCGGCATCCCTCGAAGGTGACTACGGAAAAGGAAAGTACTGTCCCGAGGGCGATAAAGGTAAGTGTCTGTCGCTTGGTGATATGGAAGAAATCATGGGCAGCAGTCGGGATCCCGAAGAGCTAAAGCGAATCTGGCTCGGCTGGCACCAGGTTTCGCCGCCTTATCGCAAAGACTATGTGCGCTTCGTTGAACTTAGCAACAAGGGCGCGCAGGAAATGGGTTTCAAGGATACCGGTGCCATGTGGCGCGCGAAATACGATATGGACCCCGACGCGTTTTCGGCTGAGATGGAGCGGCTTTGGCAGCAAGTCAAGCCACTCTACGATTCGCTGTACACCTACACGCGCCGAAAGTTGTCGGAGAAGTATGGCAAGGAAATCGTGCCGCTCGATGGTCCAATCCCGGCACACTTGCTCGG
Source organism: Pyrinomonadaceae bacterium (assembly GCA_035275045.1). Taxonomy (GTDB): domain Bacteria; phylum Acidobacteriota; class Blastocatellia; order Pyrinomonadales; family Pyrinomonadaceae; genus PSRF01. Next base: position 2,340 of record DATENN010000196.1, on the reverse strand, counting down.
CAACATGTGGGCGCAGCAATGGGGCAACATCTATCCCCTACTGAAACCCGAGGGAACGGGAGACCGCGGTTATGACCTGACGACCATACTGAAGAGTCGTAACACCGACGCGAAGCAAATGGTCAAGTTTGGCGAATCGTTCTTTACGTCGCTTGGCTTTGAATCCTTGCCGCAAACATTCTGGGAACGCTCGATGCTGGTTAAACCGCAGGACCACGAAGCAGTTTGTCATGCCAGCGCCTGGGATATCGATTACGAAAAGGATGTGCGGCTGAAGATGTGCATCCAGATCAACGAAGAAGACTTCACTACTGTGCATCACGAACTGGGTCACAACTTTTATCAAATGGCTTACGCCGGCCAGCCGTTTCTGTATCGCGACAGTGCGAACGATGGTTTTCACGAAGCCATCGGCGACACGATGGCGCTTTCGGTCACACCGCCTTATCTGAAGCAGATTGGTTTGATCGACAACATTCCCGATCAAAGCGCAGATATTGGTTTCCTTTTACAACGAGCGCTGGACAAGGTCGCGTTTTTGCCGTTCGGCTATCTGGTGGATCAATGGCGCTGGAAAGTCTTCTCGGGTGAAGTTGGACCTAATGATTACAACAAAGCGTGGTGGGACCTGCGATTGAAATATCAGGGCATCGCGCCACCGGCGCCGCGAAGCGAGCAGGATTTTGACGCTGGCGCAAAATATCACGTGCCGGCGAACACTCCCTATGCCCGTTATTTTCTCGCCGCCATCCTTCAGTTTCAGTTTCATCGAGCATTGTGCCGTGAAGCAGGGTTTAACGGGCCGCTCTATCAATGTTCGATCTATGGCAACAAGAAGGCAGGCGAAAAGTTAAAGCAAATGCTGGCGATGGGACTTAGCAAACCGTGGCCGGAAGCTTTGAAGGCTATGACGGGCGAAGACAAAATGGATGCGACCGCCATCATCGACTATTTTGCGCCGCTAAAAACCTGGCTCGATGAACAGAACAGCAAGAGTCCGACGGCAGATTAATCACAATCGTTTATTTACAAATGCAAAATGCCGCGAGCCATTCAGGTTCGCGGCATTGCTGTTTGCATCGCACGCAAACTAGAGTTGCGCTAGCGCCTACCAAGGCCAACGCTGGTTGTACGTTCCATTACGGTTGTAGCCACCGTTTTGTTGAAATCCCTGCCGGTAACCCTGCAGAAATCCCTGGCGATAGGCCTGACGAAACTGGCCTCGGTTTCCGTAAGAAGAACTGTAACCAGAATCTGCGTCTCGATAGAAGTGTGAACGTTGCGGGTTGTAACTTTGACCGCGGCGGGCATCATTCGAACCGGTGTACAAGCCATCCTGATAACCGCGCTGTTGCGCTATCTGGTAGACGTTGTATCCATAGTTGCCATATCCACCCTGACGGTACACACCGCTGCGGCGATAGTTATCATCGTCGCGCCGCCGGTCTCGGTCTCGGTCACGCCGCCCATCGCGGTCGTGATCGCGATCGCGCCGGTCGCGTTCCCAATCGCGATTCTGCTGGTTTTGCCGCCAAATAGTCTGGCCCTCTACGCTTGTCGTAGAAAGCAAACCGATGCCCGGCAAAAGGGAAAGCCCGAGCAAAATTCCAAAGAGCCTGCTCCTGGACTTAATTGAATACATTTAATTTGACCCTCCTGTCTCGCCGGAAGAGCAACTGTCACGCCGGACATTTTAATCTGCGTCACGCCAATGAATTGATAACTCGCGCATACGCGGCGGCACGAGATCGTGTAACCGGCGATCCCTTATGGTTAGTTAATAAGAGGAGGGCGGATTTCTGAAGTGCGATCCAACTAACCGCGCGTGTTCTTGCGCTTTATCACTTCAGCGGTGAGAAACTGCGCAACAACGTCGGGCGGCCAGTGGCGATGCGCCGAGCTCTCGCGAACAGTGGCACGATTAACGCGCACCATATCGTTGGCTGTTATTGAATGTTTAAAGCCACTGCCACGCGCTCGACTCGAGGTGGTGGGTTTGGAGAGTTCCGGTGCGACTGAATCCAGCCAGCCCCCGAAAAAATCTTTCAGCGAAGGAGTCCCGCTTGTAACCCTTTGAATGTTTGCGCCACCCGCGGCGACGCCCTGAGCTTGCTGTGTCGGGTGTTTCATAATGTTGGCAGACAAAATTAGAGCAGTGCCAATACGGCTTCGATTCCAATTAGCGAGTCGTCGCGCCGGTCAACTCACCGCTAACGGGCTCGCCCTTTATTGCACGTTCATGTTTCGTGCGTAACTTCGTGAACTCGCTCTGAAGCGACTCCAATTCCTCATCCGTCAGATTCTCGAGGTCGACGAGGTGCGTGCGCGCCCCTTCGACAC
>DATENN010000195.1:0-7508 GCA_035275045.1 Pyrinomonadaceae bacterium | reverse complement strand
AATCCATCACGAATAAACGCTTGGGAACGCCCACTTGTACCGCGGCCAGTCCGACGCCGGGCGCGGCGTACATCGTTTCAAACATGTCAGAAACCAAAATTTTCAGCTCGTCATTAAACTCGGTGACCGGATCGCCCGGTGTGTCCAGCACCGCGTGCGGCCAAGTGACGATTTTCATCAACGCCATTAATAACCCCTCAACTGTTCACGATAACCTTCAAAGTTTCGCTTCATCTCTCCCAGGCTATCGCCACCAAATTTCTCGCGCATGGCTGCCGCAAGCGTCAATGCCACCATCGCTTCACCAATCACGCCCGCTGCCGGAACGGCGGTGATATCCGAACGTTCAAATCCTGCCGGGGATTCCTGTTTGGTATCGATGTCGACAGAGCGCAGCGCGCGACGCAAAGTCGAAAGCGGTTTCACGTGGCCGCGTATTCGCAGTTCCGCACCATTCGTGATGCCACCTTCTAAACCGCCCGCACGATTTGTTTGCCGAATGAATTCTTTTGATTCGTTGTCGTAGCCAATTTCGTCGTGCACTTCAGATCCCGGCAATGCCGCCGCGTCGTAAGCTGCGCCAATCGCTACACCTTTAACAGCGGGAATCGACATAACGGCCTGCGCCAAGCGGCCGTCAAGTTTTAGATCCCACGCAGTGTGTGAACCAAGTCCGGGGATGAGACCGCGTGTGACGACTTCGAAGATGCCGCCTAGAGTGTCGCCGGCTTCCCGTTTCCGATCGATTAATTCGACCATTTGTTGCTGTGCTTCGAGATTCGCACAACGCAATGGCGCGTCTTCAGGAATAGCTGCAATCTGATCCCATGCTAATTCAAGCGGTTGATCCGGAATACCCCCAAGTTGAATTACATGACTGCGAATTTCAACATCGAACGAGCGCAAGAGTTGTTTCGCCAGAGCGCCGCAGGCAACCCGAGCGGCTGTTTCTCTCGCTGACGCACGTTCGAGAACGTTTCTCAGATCGCGCACCGCAAATTTTTGTCCGCCCGGAAGGTCCGCGTGTCCGGGACGTGGACGTTTGAGTGCTCGGGAGTTTTGGGTCAATGTATCGGGTGCGTCTCCCGCCATCACTTCAGACCAGTTGGGCCAGTCTTTATTTTCAATCATCAGCGCAACCGGAGAACCGAGCGTCAGTCCGTGACGAACTCCGCTGAGGATTTGCACTTCGTCTCGCTCGATCTTCATCCGCCCGCCGCGCCCATAGCCCCACTGGCGCCGTTTAAGCTCGTGATTGATCTGTTCGGCATCGATTGGCAATCCGGCAGGCAGACCTTCAATAATGGCCACGAGTGCGCGTCCGTGTGATTCGCCGGCGGTGGTGAAGCGGAACATTTATAGTTGGTTCGTTGTCAGTTGTTACTGGTCAGTTGTTAGTGGTCAGTTTCCGCCGTAATGCGAAGCAACGATATTAATTATTGCAACCGACAACTAACAACCGACCGCCTTTACAAGTATTCTTCAGCAAAAATATTCCCGCGACCGAGAATGCCCGCCGGATCCAATGCCTTCTTCAGCGCTGCCATCTGTCGCAAATCCTCTTCGGAGTAAAACAGTCGCAAGTAATCACGTTTCAATTTGCCGATGCCATGTTCCGCTGAGAGCGTGCCGCCGACTTCGGCTACACGCTTAACAAAACTCAAATATATTTCGCGGGCCTTGGTCGCTTCTTCGTCATTGCGCGGCAAGATGTTTACATGAACGTGGTTGTCACCAATGTGCCCAAAAATGGTGTAAGGCAAGGCGCTCGCCTGCAAAGTGGTCTTGTAGAAACCGAGTATGTCCGGAAAGGCCGCATCCGGCACTGACATGTCGGTCGAAACCTTTCGTTGCTTGTGTTGTGAAAACCACTCGTTCATCAGAACCGGCAACGCATGACGAAATTCGCGCAAACGCGCCTGATCATTTTCGTTAGTTGCAAACCACGAAGTGTCAGCAAGCGCATTGTGTTTTTCAAGCAACGCGAACCAGCCCTGCATCAACTCGTCGGCTGTCTCCGATGTCGTTTCCTGCTCAAAAAAAATGGCGCCGATTGCTTCAGCCGGAATGCTCTCGTATTTCTGGCGCAGAAAGTTAAGCGACTGATCGTCGAAATATTCGAGTGCGCGAGCGTCAACCGTCACCGGCTTCCGCCCTTCAGAAGGTTCGCGAGAATGTCGATCGGTCACGGATAACGCACGTTCCATTAGTTTTCCCAGTTTGATTTGGGCAGCTAACGACGGTCGATTTGCAAGTGACACGCGTCGCGCGTCCGCAACGAACTGCAAGAGATCATTTTCTGCGGAGAAGAAGACCACACCACTCAGCAAACCCACCGGTCGCAAGATCAAAGCCAACTCGACTTCAACGATTACACCCAGTGTCCCTTCACTCCCGATAAAGACGTCGATCAAATCCATTTCGGGCACTACGTAATAACCTGCGGAGTGTTTTCGGGTCTGCGGCATTTGATAGCGTGGCAACTGCAATTGAATGTTTGCGCCGTTCGCAAGCGGCAATGCAACCTGACCCGTTGAATCCACTCGAACGTGATTGCGGCGTAAATCGATCAGTTCACCGCCGGCCAACGCGATTTTCAATCGCTGAACGTAATTCCTGGTTGGGCCATATTTGAAAGTTCGCGCGCCTGAAGCATTTGTGGCGACCGTACCACCCACAAAACAACTGCGTTCAGTTGGATCAGGTGGATAGAACAGCTTTTCGGATTCGACAAATTTTTGCAGGTCAACCACCCGCACCCCCGCTTCGACAACCACACTGCCGCCACCATCGGGATTGTGAACGATGCTCTTGATCTGATTTAGTTTGTCGGTTGCTAAAACAATACCGCCCGCGGGCACCCGGCCGCCGACTGTGCCAGTGCCAGCGCCCGAAATAGTAACTGGCACTTTGTTCCGCGTTGCATCGCGCAGGATCGCCGCCACTGCTTCCGCGTTCTCTGGAAAAACCACCTCGTCTGCGCGACCTGGTGGCAAATAACTCGAGTCGGTGAGATACGACTGGATTTCGTCTGATTGAGTTTTGATAAGCATTAAAATTGAAAGCGCGAGCTCAAGCCAATTGCAACTCGCGTTCGCGCAGAAACTTGATTCGGTCGCGAAGCTCGGCCGCGCGCTCAAATTCAAAACGCTTGGCTGCCGCGCGCATTTCGACTTCTAACCGAACGATCGTCGCTTCGATATTTTCCGCTGAGTAGTCTTCAATTTCTTCCCACTCGGCAGGCGCTTTGAAGTAATCGGCCTCGGAAACCGAAATCAATGTCGTTTCGATCGGCTTCACGATTGTTTGCGGCGTGATGCCATGCTCACGATTATAAGTTTCCTGAATCGCACGCCGCCGGTTGGTCTCGTCGATCGCGCGCTTCATCGAGTCAGTCATGCGGTCAGCGTACAGAATCGCTTTGCCGCGAACATTGCGCGCGGTGCGTCCAATGGTCTGAATTAGCGACTGTTCAGAACGAAGAAACCCTTCCTTATCCGCATCTAGAATCGCGACCAGTGATACCTCAGGCAGGTCAAGTCCTTCGCGTAACAAATTGATGCCAACCAAAACGTCAAATTCACCACGTCTCAAATCGCGCAGAATTTTTATTCGCTCGAGAGTCTCGACATCAGAATGCAGATAGCGAACGCGCACGCCGACTTCAGTAAAGTATTCCGTCAAGTCTTCCGCCATGCGTTTCGTCAACGTTGTCACCAGCACACGCTCGTGACGCTCGGCCCGCTGGCGGCATTGCTCTAAAAGATGATCGATCTGGCCTTTTACGGGATGGACTTCGACTTCGGGGTCCGTCAACCCGGTCGGCCGGATAATTTGCTCGATCACTTCCCCGCCCGACTTGGTTAGTTCATACGGACCAGGCGTAGCCGAAACGTAAATCGTTTGTCCAATACGCGATTCAAATTCTGAAAAATTGAGCGGCCGGTTATCGAGCGCCGAAGGTAAGCGAAAGCCATATTCAACTAAGGTACGTTTGCGCGATTGATCACCTTCAAACATGCCGCGTATCTGCGGGACGCTTTGGTGCGACTCGTCTATCACCATCATGGTGTCACGCGGTAAGTAATCAAGCAGTGTCGGCGGCGGTTCACCGGGCTTCTTGCCTGTCAGATGGCGTGAATAATTTTCAATGCCGCGACAGAAGCCCATCTCCTTGATCAATTCGAGATCAAACATGGTGCGCTGGTGAAGTCGTTGAGCTTCGAGCAGCTTGCCTTCCTCGATTAGCTTTGGCTCCCACCAATCGAGTTCGTCTTTTATCGACTTCAGCGCGCGCTTAATAGTTGGCTTTGACATCACATAATGGCTTTTTGGATAAATCGGAACGCGCGAGGTGTGTTTTTGAACGACTTCGCCGAGTAAAGGATCAATTGTGGAAATCGAATCTACTTCCTCGCCCCACAGCTCGATGCGAAATGCCTGATCCTGATAACTGGGATAGACCTCAACGACGTCTCCACGCACACGAAAGGTCCCGCGCTGAAAGTTGACGTCGGAACGTTCGTACTGCAATTCCACCAGTTTTTGCAGCAGCGTCTCGCGGGGTATGCGCGCGCCCGGTTCAAGAAACAACAGCATGCCGTAATACGCATCGGGATCGCCCAGACCATAAATGCAAGACACGCTGGCGACAACGATCACGTCACGACGCTCAAACAATGCGCGGGTGGCCGACATGCGCAGGCGATCGATCTCTTCGTTGATGATTGCTTCTTTTTCAATGTAGACATCGGCAGCTGGTACGTATGCTTCAGGTTGATAGTAGTCGTAGTACGAAACGAAATACTCGACCGCGTTGTTGGGAAACAGCGATTTGAATTCCTGAAAGAGCTGTGCAGCCAATGTCTTGTTATGAGCAAGAACGAGTGTGGGACGTTGCGTTCGTTCAATCACACTGGCAATCGTGAACGTCTTTCCACTGCCTGTAATTCCGAGCAGCACCTGGTCCTTGAGACCATCGTTTAGGCCTCGCACGATTGTGTCAATAGCCTGAGGCTGGTCACCCTTCGGTTGATAATTAGTCTGAAGCTTGAAACGCATGGAAACGTAAATAGTAAATGGAAAATCGTAAATAGCCTAAGGGCCGTAAATCGTGAATCGCAAGTGGATCGTTGATCGCGATTTGGCGCGGCCACAAAGAAAAAGGGCTGTGGAGTTATCCACAGCCCGTTTCAACTAATTATGAACTATCAGCGATTCGCTTACGCGGCCGATGACGCGTTTTCACGCGTCTGGCTGCTGATTTGATAAATCGCTTCCATCACGGCTGAACGTACTTCGGAAGGCAACGAACCGCGTACCGCTAATCTGCGAAACGCAGGAACTATCTCGGGCTGCCCGCTCAATGCCAGCAGCTTAACCACGGCGATGCGTACTTCGACGTTTGGATATTCTTCAATCGCCTGCAACAGCGGGTGTACCTCACCGGCTTTTGCCATCAGAAAGAGAAACGAAAACGCATCGTAAGTCTTTTCGCGACTTTCCCCGGTCAGATTTCCTACCGCCGTCGCCGCGAGACCTGATCCGGCCATCGCCTGACCAATTTTTCGACGTCGTTCCGGAGTCGCTTCGCGCAAGGCCCGCGTGAAACTTGCCGCGCGGTCAGGGTGCATTTCAAACAGCGCTCGTGCGGCTGCATTCCGGACGTCAACTGACGAATCATCAAACGCACGCGCAATGCAACGAAACGCGTCATCGCCGCCAATGGCAATCAACTCGCCGAGAGCTGCTTCGCGTTCCGCCGCGTCCGCACTGCTGAGGCGCGTCAGAACTTCTGATGGGATTCCGGAGTCATCCTCGGCTGAAGCTATTCCTTTTTCGGCCATCAAAACATCGATCGCTTTAGCCGGTTCGTCAGCAATTTGGCTAACGGCTGCGTCCTGCGCCGGTGCTTCAAGTTCCTCGACGATTGGCAAATCTGGTTGGTTGTGTACCTCAACATCGACCCATGCAACTTCGTGCTGCTCAGCAGCAACAGCGTCAACCTGGTAGGTTTCCGCTGCACCCTCATTCATATCCTCCGGCGCGTTCTGAATCGGCTGCACGAACGAAAAACCCGGTCCTTCGACTGATTCAATCTGCGGCTCTGATTTTTCTTCGACGACGCGAAGCCTCGCATGCTGTTCTTCCGCTAACAGGCGTTGCTGCTGTTCCGCTTCTAATCGTGCTTGTTCATCGCGAACGCGCGCTTCGGCTTCGGCGCGCAACTGTGCTTCTTCGTCAGCTCGCAAGCGATACTCTTCAAGCAGGCGTTCAGCTTCTGCTTGGGCCTGTGAGCGCGCTTCGTGCTCGGCGTGCAAACGTGCTTCTTCTTCTTTAACTCTTTGTTCGGCCTCGAGTCGCAACTGTGCCACGGCTTCAACTTGCGCTCGAGCATCTTCAGCGCGCCGTTGCATTTCTTCCTCGGCACGCGCGCGCGCTTCTTGTTCCTCTGCCAGCCGGGCTTCCTCTTCTTTAACGCGAACTTCGGCTTCGGCCCGACGGCGGGCTTCCTCTTCAGTTCGGACTCTTAGCTCCTCCGCCAGACGTGCTGCTTCCTGTTCGGCCTTCGCCGCAGCTTCTTCTTCCGCTTTGAGCCGCGCTTCAGCTTCGTGCAAGCGGGCCTCAGCCTGTTCGCGACGAAGACGCATTTCTGCTTCGGCCTTCTGCTTCGTTTCCTCAGCTAGCCGCAACGCTTCGGCCTCGGCTTTCAGCCGATCCTCTTCTTCTTTCAAACGCGCTTCCACTTCGGCGCGACGGCGGGCTTCTGCTTCAGCCTTTTGTCGCGTCTCTTCAGCAAGACGGCGGGCCTGTTCCTCAGCCTCGGCTTGTGCCTGGGCTTCGGCAGCTAACCTCGCAGCTTCGGCCTCAGCCTTGGCACGCGCTTCATTTTCAGCTTGTAGTCTGGCTTCTTCTTCTTTTAATCGCGCTTCGACTTCTGCACGACGTCGCGCTTGTTCTTCCGCTTGTACACGCAGCTCTTCTGCAACGCGAGCTTCGGCGTCTGCGCGTTGGGCCTCAGCCTTAAGCCGGGCTTCGGCGTCTGCGCGACGTTTGATTTCCGCTTCGATGCGCTGACGCTGCTCTTCTTCAGCTTTGCTCAACGCCATGATCTCGGCCTTGATGCGTTCTTCCTTTTGCGCCCTTTGGCGCGCTTCGGCCTCGGCCTTTTGTTTCACCGTTTCGAGCCCTGCAAGGTGACGCTCATGTTCTTCGGCATGGAGCCGCGCTTGTTCGGCGGCGCGCGTTTGTTCTTCCTGTGCGCGGCGACGAGCCTCGGCGAGCAATGCCGCTTCCGCCTGACGTCTGGCTTCAGCTTCCACTTGTTGACGCACAATTTCCGCTTGCCGGCGGGACTCTTCTTCCGCTCGGTTGCGTTCCTGCGTTTCAACCAGCAGGCGCGCTTCCTCTTCGGCTTTTCGCCGAGCATCTTCCAATTCCGTGCGGCGTCGCGACAACTCCGCCGCAACCTGCATCAGTGTTTCCTGCTCGTCTTCATGCAGAGCCGA
>DATENN010000194.1:0-7768 GCA_035275045.1 Pyrinomonadaceae bacterium | reverse complement strand
TGAGATTTCGAGACGGCTGATGTAGCCGATTGAGTGTTCCGGTCGCGCTGCCCAATATTGCAAGCCGGTCTCGGCTGCGAGTTTCCTGATGACCCGATCGTCGATCGCTTCCTGAAAAACAACGATGTCGGGAGACACACCGCGAATCACTTCAGCCAATCGCTGTTCGCGGCCACGGCCTCCAAAGCGGATGTTATAGCTGAGCAGCTTAACAATCACGAATCTTTTTGTGCTTCGAACACCGTGAAATAAGGCTCGTCAAAAAGAACATCACGCGTGTACAGGATCAAATTTGCGGTCGCTTGAAAGTTGACCGGGCGTCCAGCAAGTTTTTGCAACTCCTGCCGCAGCGGATTCAAGCCCGGCGCAATTGCCTCGTCCCCGTCGCACAACGGCTTAGTATGTAGCGCCGGAATGTAATAAGCATCGTCGTTCCAAAAGTGCATTACTTTTGATCCGATCAAGGTCACGTCAAGGTCGCTGGTACCGCGTCCGTCGGCGTCAAAAGGCTCTCCGTCTTCCCAACGCTTGTTGGTAACAACACTGCCGCGCAACGCCACGCCAGTACCCTCGGGCAGTCCCGCTTTTAGTTTGGCGCAGAATTCTTTGAACTTCAGCACGTCACCATCGAAGGCCAAACGAATAATGCGCTGTTCGATTTGCTCGTCCGTCATATGAAAGTTCCCTGTCCCTGTTGCAATTAAGGCCGCAGTTGTTCTTGCTAACGATTTCTATTTAGACTTATTTTATACAGACACCAATAGGCATAGTCGAGCGCGAAGTGTGCGTCAGAAAGATCACACCGCTACTCGGTGAGCGCTCAATGACGATCGCGTCAATTCAATTATGAATGTGAAGATTCGCCTGGCGCGAATCGATGACATTCCCGCCATACAGAATTTGATTCACGATTCTGTGAGTGCGCTGAGCGCGGCGTACTACAGTCCGAGCCAGATCAGCAGCGCGCTGGAACATGTTTTCGGCCCCGACAGCCAATTGATTATCGACGGAACTTATTTTCTTGCGGATGCGAATGGTGATATTGCCGGAAGTGGTGGCTGGAGTAAACGAAAGACTCTATTCGGCGGCGATCAGGCCAAATCATCAACGGACGAGCTGCTCGATCCTGCAAGCGAGGCCGCGCGAATTCGTGCTTTTTATGTCCATCCTCGGTGGTCTCGAAAAGGAATTGCGAGCCAGATCCTGACGGCATGTGAGGAAGCGGCGCGGGCCTGCGGCTTCAGGCGTCTGGAACTTGCGGCCACGCTTCCGGGCGAACCGTTTTATCTGGCGCGCGGCTATCGCAAATTCGAGCCAATTGAAATTAAGACCCCTGACGGACAATCGCTGGACGCGTTTCGTATGGAGAAAGAAATTTAGGAAGGAGACTATATGTTTGCTGCTCGAACTTCGACGGTTAATGAGTGGGAGAAGTTTTTAGGTGAATTCGACGATACGCTTAAGACCGCACTGCCGCGTCTGCAGGCGATCTCAGAACCGCAAAGCGAGATTCCACGCGCGGAGGACAAGTGGTCTTCGAAGCAGATAATTGGCCACCTGATCGATTCGGCGGGGAATAATCACCAGCGATTTGTGCGCGCGCAATTCAAGGACGATCTGATTTTCGATGGCTACCAGCAAAACGAATGGGTGCGCGCCGAACACTTTCAGGAAAAGCCGTGGAATGAACTAGTAGATTTCTGGCACTTATTCAACCGGCACATCTTGCATATCATGCGCCATGCGCCGGAAGACGCGCGTACGAAACTCCGCGAACGGCACAACCTTCACCAGCTCGCCTCAGAACAAATCAAGGAGGAAGAACCAGTCACGCTTGAGTTCTTCATGCGCGACTATGTGGACCATTTAAGGAAGCATTTAAGTCAAATATTTGATAATAAGTGACAGGTGACAAGTGACAGGAAAATAATTAACGATCACCCGTGCCGCTCAATAAACATTGAGAGGAGAAACCATGAGGCCACATGAACGACTAAAGGTTTGGCAATGGGCGATCGAGCTAGTTGTGAGAATCTACAAGGTTACTGCATCCTTTCCCAAGGAGGAACGGTTCGGTCTAACGTCTCAAATCCGTCGCGCTGCAGTCTCCGTCGCCGCTAACATTGCGGAAGGCGCGGGCCGGGACTCACCCAAAGAGTTCACGCATTTCTTGTCCAACGCGCAGGGCTCTGCCAGTGAACTGGAGACGGAACTCTTAATAGCAAGTAAACTGAGTTACGTGGATGCAGAAGAGTATTTGACTATTCGCCAGGATTTGGAGGCGATTGGCCGAATGATATTCGGCTTGTCACGTCGCGTTAAATCGACACGCGCATAACTCGGTTACTTTCTTGTCACCTGTCACTTGTCACCTGTCACTTCCAAAGGAGCGCTATGGAGTACACCTTCGAACAATTGAAGCATAAAACCGTTGGCGAGTTGCGGGAGATGGCAAAGGGCAACGAGCATGAAGCGCTGCAAGGCTACACGCAACTCAACAAGGAACACCTGCTGGTGGCTCTTTCAAAAGCACTCGGCATTCAGCACGAACATCATCAGGTCGTCGGCGTCGACAAGGCCAGTATCAAAGCTCGCATCAAAGAAGTAAAAAAGAAGCGCGATGAAGCGTTGACTGCACACGACCATGCGCAATTGAAGGTCGCGCGGCGCACGCTTCACCGGCTGAAACGGCAGATTCACAAAGCCACGGTGTGAATTGAATGCTACTTCTACTTCTTCGTCAGGCGGACTATCAACTGCGTTCCGTTATCGTCTTCGATTGTGAAATCAACCTTGTCTCCGGCGTGAATGGGAACCAGCATCGAAGGACTGCGCGCTGACCATTCCATTTGCATAGCCGGCATCACACCGGCAATGTCTTCGTGGTTTATCTCAATCCAGCCTTCTTTTAAATTTACGAGCACGACGACTCCCGTGCCGGAGAAAGTTTTGACCGGTTCCCATTTTTGCTTACCCGGCGTGCCGGCAGGCAACGGCGCGCGTTGGGGAGCCTCAATTGTTTGCCACGGAATCGGCGAAGGCGACGTGGTTGCCTGCGGCGCCGGCGACCGCGTGCAACCTGTAGCCAGTATCAGCAAGAACGTCAACGCGCCGATTCTCATGCGCGCAACGTTAACACAAAACCGTCGTAATGAGAGCGGGAGTGCACTTCGTCTTGTCCGTTGACTTTCGCGTAAATCTGCAATAGAAACTCCGCAGCGTTTCGTTTCCAAAACTAAATTTCATCCGGCACAAAAGGGGTAGCTCATGAAGAAGGCTATCAGCATCACTGTCAATGGTGTCCGTTACGAACACGAGGTTGAGCCGCGTCTGTTGCTGGTCCATTACCTGCGCGATCTGCTGGGTCTGACAGGAACGCACGTGGGCTGTGAAACTTCGCTGTGCGGCGCTTGCACGATTCTCGTCGATCAGCAGGCGGTGAAATCATGCACCATGTTTGCGGTTCAGGCTGACGGCGCCGAGATTACTACCGTCGAAGGCCTCGCAAAAAATGGCGAACTACATCCAATGCAGGAAGGCTTTTGGGAAAAGCACGGACTGCAATGCGGTTATTGCACACCTGGAATGATTATGGCGGCAACGCAATTGATCGATCGCAACGAGAGTCCATCAAAGGATGAAATTCGTCATGGCCTGGACGGCAATCTCTGTCGCTGCACCGGCTATCAACACATTGTCGAGGCAGTGGAATACGCCGCTCGCAAAAGATGTTGAGAGGCTACGCAGATCGATTCGCAGAACGCTGACGCGTCACCGCTTGACGCGTAATCTAGGGACCAATCGTTTCTTCCGAGGAGATACCGATGACCTACGTCGGACAAAGAATTAAGCGAACTGAAGATCCGCGCTTGATTAGAGGGCTGGCTCATTACGTTGACGACATACGTTTGCCTGACACGCTGCACGTCGCGTTTGTCCGCTCGGTGTATGCGCACGCGCGTATCGCGAACATCGACACTAGCGCGGCGTTGCAGTCACCCGGCGTCGTCGCCGTTTACACCGGGAAGGACGTCGGGCGAATCGGCGCGGTCCCCTGCGCGAGTGCCCTTCCCGGGCTGAAGGTGCCTGACTATCGCGTATTGGCCCAGGAAAAAGTTTGGTTTGTCGGACATCCCATCGCAGCTGTGGTCGCCACCGACGCCTATGCGGCACGTGACGCTGTCGACCTCGTGTCGGTTGATTACGAGGACTTGCCGCCCGTCGTCGATGTCGAGCAGGCAGCCGCCGGTGGTCCAGTCGTGCACGAAACGTTCGGCGATAACATCGCTTACAAACTTACGGCCGGCGAAGGCGATATCGAGGCCGCTCTTTCTTCAGCCGATCACGTAATCAAGCAGCGGATCGTGCATCAGCGTCTCGCGCCAGTCGCGATGGAACCTCGCGGCGTTCTCGCCCGATATTTTCCCGGCGAGCAAGAGTTAACCGTTTGGTCGTCAACGCAGATTCCACACTTGTTGCGGACCCAGCTGGCGATCATGATCGGAATCCCCGAAAACAAATTGCGCGTGATCACGCCGGAAGTCGGCGGTGGCTTCGGTTCAAAATTAAACGTGTATGCCGAAGAGGCTTTGCTTGGCTGGATTTCGATGCACTTGGGCAAGCCGGTGAAGTGGATTGAGACGCGGCGCGAAAATATGCAGGCGACCATTCACGGTCGAGGTCAAATCGGTTACATCGAAATCGGCTGTAAAAACGATGGCACGCTCACCGGACTACGCTATGACGTTTTTGCTGACCTCGGTGCGTATCACCAACTGCTGACTCCCGCGATTCCTACGCTGACCGGGCTGATGCTTTCCGGCGCGTACAGAATTCCGGCTATTCAAATTAATGTCACCGGTTGCTTCACAAACAAGATGGCAACCGATGCCTATCGCGGTGCGGGCCGCCCTGAAGCAACGTACGTCGTCGAACGCGCGCTCGATTTAGTTGCCGTCGAACTTGGAATCGATGCGGCAGAGGTGCGCCGAAAGAATTTTCCGGCGGCGTCCGACTTCCCTTTCCATACGGCAACGGGTCTTGATTATGACAGCGGAGATTATGAAGCCGCACTCGATAAAGCTCAATCCATTATCGACTATGCAGAACTGCGCCGGGAGCAACGCAAAGCGCGCGACGAAGGACGCCTGATTGGCATCGGTATTTCGACATACGTTGAGATTTGCGCGCTTGGACCATCACAAGCGATGCCCGCGGGAGGTTGGGAAAGTGCGACTGTGCGCATCGAACCAACCGGAAAAGTTACCGTGCTTACTGGCGCCTCGCCGCATGGCCAGGGGCAGGAAACTTCGTTCGCTCAAATCGCAGCGGATGAGCTGGGTGTGGACCTCAACGACGTGACTGTTATTCACGGCGACACCGGCGTGGTCCAATACGGCATCGGCACCTTTGGCAGTCGGGCGACGGCAGTCGGCGGCACTGCGGTGCTGATCGCGATACAGAAGCTTAAGGAGAAAGCAAATAAAATCGCTGCGCACATGTTGCAGGCTGATGCTGGCGGCCTCGCCTTTGAAGCTGGTCGTTACTCGCTAACGGAACGACAGGCAGCTGCTGTTGCGGGTGAGTCGGAACCGGTTTATCCGGTGGGCGAAGGGCCGGCAGGCGCGTTGCCCGAGCCGCAAACGGAAGGCAAAAAGAGTTTGACGATCCAGGATGTCGCCCTCGCGGCGCATCTCGCAAAGGAGCTACCACCCGATACCGAACCGGGTTTGTCCGCGACCTACTTTTTCGAACCTAAGAATTTCACTTTTCCTTTTGGCACACACATCGTCGTCGTTGAAATCGAACGCGAGACCGGCGAAATAAAGTTTTTGCGTTACGTCGCTGTTGATGACTGCGGCAAGGTGATCAACCCGATGCTTGTCGACGGCCAGGTGCATGGTGGCATCGTACAATCAATTGGACAGGCGCTGTTCGAAGAAGTGGTCTACGACGATCAAGGCCAACTCGTAACCGGCACGTTGATGGACTATGCAGTGCCCCGCGCGGCGCAGATTCCGTGGATGGAGTTGGATCGAACAGAGACGCCGTCGCCCGTAAATCCCCTCGGTGTAAAAGGCGTCGGCGAGGCGGGCACGATCGGCGCGACGCCGGCCATTGTCGGCGCGATAGTCGATGCGCTCGCGCCCTTCGGAGTAAAACATCTCGACATGCCGGTGAAGCCGGAAACTGTCTGGAGGATAATCAGCCAAGCGCAGGAAAATCGATTGAAACCGGGTGGCGTTCAAGGTTGAAGAGTTCGAGCGTTCAGAGTTCAAGCTTTACCTTGCGCTTTCTTTGACCTAACACACCGGAAGGAATATTAATTAGCAACTCCACGAGGACGCCCATGATTGCAACACAATTTGATTACGAAGCTCCGGCAACAATTGACGAAGCGTTGAAGTTGCTCTCTCGAAATCCGGACAGCGCAAAAATTCTTGCCGGGGGGCACAGCCTGATTCCAGCCATGAAACTTCGGCTCGCCCAGCCGGGATTGCTGGTCGATCTGGCGCGCATCAAGGATCTTTCTTACGTTCGTGAGGATGGCGACGTGATTGCTATCGGCGCAATGACGACGCATTACCAGATCGAATCATCTTCGCTGCTGCAGCGCATTTGCCCGCTCCTGCCCGAGTGCGCATCCCACATTGGCGATGTTCAAGTCAGAAACAAAGGCACCATCGGCGGCAGTATTGCACACTCGGATCCCGCCGGAGACTGGCCCGCGGCAATAATCGCGCTAAACGCGACGATGGTTTGCGTAGGCGAAAGCGGCGAACGCACAATCGCGGCAAACGATTTCTTTGTTGATTTCCTGACCACCGCTTTGCAGTCCGGCGAAATCCTGCGCGAGATACGCGTCGCGAAGCCCTCAGGCCGTTTTGGCCATGCTTATCAAAAGGTGCGCCATCCTGCATCCGGCTTTGCGGTCGTGGGGGTTGCCGTTGCGTTGACAATGACCGGCGACACTTGCGATAGCGCTTCAGTCGGCATAACCGGTGTGGGCGCCAAGGCTTATCGCGCAACATCCGTCGAAGAGGCATTGAGTGGTAAGACTCTCAACGATGAAACGATCTCTGGTGCAGTCGCCCATGCTGCGGATGGCATTGAGATCAACTCCGACCTTTATGCATCTACGGAATATCGCAGCCACCTGGCGCAGGTGTACACACGTCGCGCCATCGATTCGGCTTTAGAACGCGCGCGCCAATCGTGAGCAATGAAGCTCGAAGGTACCCACTCCATTAACGCGCCTCGCGATCGAGTCTATGAATCGCTCGTTGATCCCGAAGTGCTACAGCGTTGCATTCCCGGTTGCGAAGAACTCGAGCGCACGGCCCCGGACACTTATGCCATGACAATTCGCGCCGGCGTTGGGCCAATCAAAGGACTCTTTAAGGGAAATGTGCGGCTGGAGGATTTGCGCGAACCTGAACACTACCGGCTCGTCGTAGACGGCAAGGGTACGACCGGCTTTCTTAAAGGCGCAGGCGATTTCGATCTCGTCGCAGATGGCGAGGCGACGCAAATCCAGTACGCGGGCGACGTACAGGTTGGTGGCATGATCGCGAGTGTAGGCCAACGGATGGTGTTGTCAGCTGCTCGGATGATGGCTTCCCAGTTCTTCACCGCACTCGAAAAAGAAACCAGGGAACGCGCTGGGTAATGGACTAAACCGAAAGTT
Source organism: Pyrinomonadaceae bacterium (assembly GCA_035275045.1). GTDB lineage: Bacteria > Acidobacteriota > Blastocatellia > Pyrinomonadales > Pyrinomonadaceae > PSRF01. The sequence goes on along the minus strand of DATENN010000194.1, from coordinate 81 downwards.
TGCGTCTGCCGCAAAGGCGATTCAAACATCGCAAACCAAAACTTTGCGATACAAATTAGTTTCCGCTTGCGCGTGCTTCCG
>DATENN010000193.1:0-2434 GCA_035275045.1 Pyrinomonadaceae bacterium | reverse complement strand
GTATTTGCCGGACGGAACGCCGGTCGATATCGTCCTCAATCCGCTCGGCGTGCCTTCGCGTATGAACGTCGGTCAGATTCTGGAAACGCATCTCGGCTGGGCGGCGCGCGTTCTCGGTTTACATTTCGCAACGCCAGTTTTCGACGGCGCGAGCGAAAAGGAAATCAAGGAATACATCGGCAAAGCCAACGATAAATACGACGAACTCGGTCTTCCGCCTTCGGTCGGACCTTCGGGCAAAACGCGTCTCTATGACGGTTTGACGGGCGAGCCGTTTGAGCAGAAAGTAACCGTCGGTTACATCTACATGCTGAAACTTTCGCACCTCGTCGACGATAAGATTCACGCTCGTTCGATTGGGCCGTACAGCTTGATCAGGCAACAGCCGTTGGGTGGCAAGGCGCAGTTCGGTGGGCAGCGCTTCGGTGAAATGGAAGTGTGGGCGTTGGAAGCATACGGCGCTGCGCACATCCTGCAAGAGCTGTTGACCGCGAAATCCGACGACGTTGCGGGCCGATCGAAAATCTACGAAGCGATTGTTAAGGGCGAAGCGGACTTTGATCCGGGTCTACCGGAATCGTTCAACGTGCTGGTGCGTGAACTGCAGTCGCTTTGTCTGGACGTCGAACTGATTAATAAGGACGTTGCCGGTAACGGTGACGGCGCCGGCGAAGGCATTGGTGAGGCGCTGATTACAAGCGCCGCAGAATAAAACGGTCTTCGGTCTTTGGCCTTAGGTCTTGGAATGACTGCCGTGCTGGATCAGCTTTGTCAAAGACCAAAGGCCTAAGTTCAAAGACCATAAAAGCAATTGTTTGGGTTTTACACTCAACGGAGAAAACCAAGTGTTTCGATTTCAACAAGAAAAGACGCAATTAGCTCCTGACTTTGAAGCGATTCGCATTTCGCTGGCCTCGCCGGAAAAGATCCGGCACTGGTCACACGGCGAAGTTACAAAGCCCGAGACGATTAATTACCGTACCTTCAAACCTGAACGCGACGGTCTTTTCTGCGCTCGCATCTTTGGACCAGTAGCCGACTGGGAATGCCTCTGCGGTAAATACAAACGCATGAAGCATCGCGGCGTTATCTGCGACAAGTGTGGCGTGGAAGTGACGCAGGCTAAGGTGCGTCGCGAACGCCTTGGTCATATCGATTTGGCCAGTCCGTGTTCGCACGTTTGGTTCTTTAAAGGACTGCCGTCGCGCATCGGCCACTTGCTCGACATTCCGCTGCGTGAGCTGGAAAAGGTGCTTTACTTCGAATCGTATATCGTCATCGATCCCGGCGATGTGCCGGGAATCAAAGAGCGCGAGTTGCTTTCCGACGAACGTTATCGCGAGCTGGTGCGTGATTATCCGGCGCAGTTTGTCGCCAAGATGGGTGCCGAAGCCATCAAGGAATTGCTTACGATGGTCAAGGTTGAAGAGCTTGCGGTCGAATTACGCAAACGCATGCGCGAAGAGACTTCGCAGCAGAAGAAACTCAAGTATTCGAAGCGCCTGAAAGTTGCAACGTCGTTTTTGAAATCGGGTAATCGTCCCGAGTGGATGATCCTGGATGTGATTCCGGTGATTCCACCCGAGCTGCGCCCGCTGGTGCCTTTGGACGGCGGCCGCTTTGCGACTTCTGATTTGAACGATCTTTATCGCCGCGTCATCAATCGCAATAACCGGCTGAAGAAATTGATGGAGTTGCGCGCGCCGGAAGTCATCGTGCGTAACGAGAAGCGCATGCTTCAGGAAGCGGTAGATGCCCTGTTCGACAACGGGCGCCGCGGTCGCGTTTTGCGTGGGGTCAACAATCGTCCGCTGAAATCTTTGAGCGGAACGTTGAAAGGCAAGCAGGGACGTTTTCGTCAGAACCTGCTCGGCAAGCGCGTCGACTACTCGGGACGTTCAGTGATTGTGGTTGGTCCTGAGTTGAAACTGCACCAGTGCGGGCTGCCAAAGAAAATGGCGCTCGAGTTGTTCAAGCCTTTCATTTACAACCAGCTTGAGAAACAACAACACGCTGCCACGATCAAGCAGGCGCGTGAAATGGTCGAGCGGCAGGAACCGGTGGTTTGGGACATCCTTGAAGAAGTAATTCGCGAGCATCCGGTGCTGTTGAATCGCGCCCCGACGCTGCACCGTCTCGGTATCCAGGCTTTCGAGCCGGTACTCGTTGAGGGCAAAGCGATCAAGATACATCCACTCGTCTGTACCGCTTTCAACGCGGACTTTGACGGCGATCAGATGGCGGTGCACATTCCGCTTTCTCCGGAAGCGCAGATCGAGGCGGCAGTGTTGATGCTTTCCAGCAACAACATTCTTAGCCCGGCCAGCGGACAGCCGATCGCGGTGCCGTCACAGGACATCGTGCTTGGTATTTACTACCTGACGCGCGACCGTCCCGGCGCTAAGGGCGAAGGTCGTGTTTTTGCTTCGCTTGA
>DATENN010000192.1:0-6404 GCA_035275045.1 Pyrinomonadaceae bacterium | reverse complement strand
ATTAGCGAACAGCAAATCGCGATGGCCGCGGAAGAGACCCAGCTACGCCAGGCTGCTTGATTAACTGCGGGCCGGATACTGCTAATTTGCAGCCACATAAAGGAGCGACAGGCTACGTCAAAAGCGTAGCCTTCTTGTTTTTCGGCGCGAAGAACAAACGCTGGAGCATAAGTGGGCCGAGCCATTAACGCTCCCAACGGTGCTGATTGTTACAATGCGGCCATGGCTGTAAGCGCTCGTCGCAAATCCATTGCCTTCTTTATTACGCTCGGCTCCTGCCTCGTCGCACTCGCCGTCGCGCTCAACGTCGGTTGGATCATTCTCAATTGGCGCGAGGTCGCGGTGTTGGTCTTCGGTATTATCTTCTTCGTGGTCATTATTGTTGGCCTGGTCCTGAACACGACGTTTTTGATTCGTGAGATCCGGCGCAATGAGCAACATGACGCATTTATCAACGCTGTCACTCATGAGCTGAAAACGCCGGTTACCTCGACGCGCCTCTACCTGCAAACACTCAAGACACGCGATGTAACTGAAGAACAACGGCAACACTTTTACGATGTGATGTTGGCGGATAGTGATCGTCTGCTGATGACGGTCGAGCAGGTGTTGCGCGCCGGACGGAGCAGTGCGGGCCGGCGTATTCAACGAACAAATCTTGATCTCACCGAGATCGTAAAGGAGTGTGTCGGGGTTGTTCGCACTCGTTACAATCTCGAACCGGGGACTGTTAGTTACACGGAATCGCTTGATGGCCATGCAGCGCGAGTTCTCGGCGATGCAGATGAACTGAGTGCAGCTGTCTCGAACCTGCTGGATAACGCCGTGAAATATTCGGACAAGGAAGTTCAGCTTTCAGTCCAGGTTGCAGCCATCGACAAAAATCGATTGGCCGTTCGCATCCGCGATCGTGGCATCGGCATTCCCGCCGCTCAACTTAAGCGTATCTTCAAACGTTTTTACCGCGCCCCCGGCCGTTTTATGGCGCGAGTGAAAGGCACAGGCCTCGGTCTTTACATCGTGCGATCAGTGGTTGAGAAACACGGCGGGCGCGTTTTCGCTGAAAGCGAAGGTCCCGGGCAGGGCAGTACTTTTACCATTCAATTGCCACGCGCAGACACAAAATGACGGTATTGGTTGTAGAAGACGAACAACATCTTGTCGATGGTTTGCGTTTTAACCTCGAGGCGGAAGGGTACGATGTGGACGTCGCCGGTGACGCAGAAGCAGCGTTGGCGTTGCTGTTCGGACCGCGTCCCTACGAAGCAGTTATTTTGGACGTTATGCTGCCGGGCGCTGATGGCTTTAGCGTTGCGCAGGAACTGCGAGCAAAAGGAAATTATGTTCCGGTGCTGATGTTGACGGCGCGGGGGCGTGCCGAAGATGTCTTGCGCGGTTTTGAATCAGGAGCAGATGATTATCTGCCGAAACCTTTTGAATTGTCGGTTTTACTTGCGCGACTGAATGCGCTGTTGCGGCGCCGGCAATGGTTCGATCAAATGCCGGCCGCGCAAATTGGTACAGAAAAAAGTGTTGGCCGGGGAAAGGAAAACTTTACCTTTGCGGATCGGGCAATCGACTTCACAAACCTGGAATTGCAAACACCGCAACAAGAAATCCGTCTGACTGTGATGGAGGCGGACCTGCTGCGCTATTTGATCGAGCGCGAAGGGCAGGTAGTTTCGCGCAAAGCCATTCTTGAAGAAGTTTGGAACGTCGCGGAAGACACCGACACGCGCGCGATCGACAATTTCATTGTCAGGCTGCGAAAGTATATTGAGGATGATCCGTCAAAACCTGAACACCTGCTGACCGTCCGCGGAGTCGGCTACCGTTTCGTCGCTAAGCCGCCGCAGTGACAATCGCAGCGCGCACGCCGAGCAAGTCTGAAAAATCCTTGGAGTAAATCGCATCAACCTTTCGGACTCGCCCGATTGTCTCTACCAGTTCCTCAGTAGAAACAAAGCCATTCTCAACCAGGGCGATGGCCCAACCCGGAATGTGTGACGCTGTTTGCAGCACATCTTCAAGAAAGCCGAGGTACTGTTGCTTGCTTTGCGCAGGCGCGCCCAGCTTACCAGACTGTCGCTGTTCATAACCGGGCCAGAAATCATCGCCGCCTTGCAGCCATTCTTCACGCCAAGCCGGAATCGTTTGGCGCTGCGCGCTGGGCTCTACAAAAGCGGGCAGGCGCAAAAACATTAAGTCGCTGTGACGACGTTCCGCCAGAAAAGCACGCACGTCCTGGTTGGATGCTTTGCTTCGCAGTGAATTATCGAACGGATACGGCAGCCATTCGGCGAGCTTGCGGAACATTCGCGACAACGACGCGGGTTCACGCAGGTGACGCGTCTTGTCGTCGAACGCCAGCACGTAATCGCCGACCATCATGCCCAGCGTGAGTGCGAGTGCGCGTTTATACGGCGCGTCAAGGCGTTCGGCGTTGAACCGCACAGTGTCGAACCACCAGGCATCAGTCTGGTTGAACCAGTTCAGCAGGCTTGGATTATCGAGCCTATCGCGGGGAACGTAAGCGTCCTCGACTACGGCATCCAAATCGTCACCGCTCAACTTATAAGTAGTATTTTCCAGCAAGGCCGTGGCCTTAATAAAAGGCCAGATCATCGGATCATTGGCGGCAATGCGCACGGGCCAGTGCTTGAGTTGAACTCCAAGATTCGGTTCGCCGGTGAAGGGAAGGGCTATGGACTCAAACTTCAAACGTCGCAGTACACTCAACTCAAAATTTAGCCAGCCATTGGAGAAAGTTGCGTTCGTCATTATTAAGACCGAAAAGTTGCCTAACTGAAAGATGAAAACAGCGGACGAGTATCGTCGATCGTGACGGCGGGTTGAGCGGGCCGTGCGAAGGATCGCAACTCGTCCATATCCGACAGCGCCAGGAAAACCGTCAGTACGTGCGGATCGAATTCCATGCCGGCCGCTTCGCGCATTTGCTGCTTCGCGTCGTCTTCAGTGAAGGCGGGGCGGTACGGCCGCGCGTCTGTCAGCGCTGCATATGAATCAGCGAGTCGAAGAATCCTGGCAGCAAGAGGAATCTCGTTTCGACTTAAACCATCCGGATAACCTAAACCGTTCCACCACTCGTGATGCCACCGCACCAGCAGTTGCACAGCGCGATCGGCACTGGCTCGCGCGACTTCCTGTTCGCCGATTACTGGATGACGTGTCAGATCCAAGCGTTCCTCTTCAGTCAACGAGCCGGCGCGGTGAATGTAATCGCGCTCCATCGCGACTTCGCCCAGGTCGTGCATATGCGCTGCAGTGCGTAGCGCGTCACGATCGTGCGCGCCAAGATGAAACTCACGAGCGAGCCGATCCGCAATGGCTGCGATACGCGTCGCATGCGGATTCTCGTAGCGTTCAAATCGATCCGCAGCGGATGCAAGTTGCAGATACGCTTCGCGCGCAGCGGCTTCTCTGTCTTTATTAGTTGCCATAGGACTCGTCCGCAAACTTAACTCTGTCGCCGATGTTACTTGACCGGCTGCAAGCTTAGTGGAGACAAACGTAACTCGCCGGGATTAACGGCTCCGGCGCCCTTTCTCGATTTTTCTTAAGAGCGTACGGGCCTTTGCGTTCGTAGGCTCAAGCGCCAATGCTTTTTGAAGTTCCGTTTGCGCGCGCCGCTGAAAATTCAGATCGAAATAGAGCTCCGCCAACATCGTGCGATAAAGCGCATTCGATGGCTCCAGTTTGACCGCCGCTTGCAGTTCGCTTTCTGCCAACCGCCGCGTATCCATTGCCGCACCGAGTGCCTGGCCATAATGCGCGCGGTACCGGGCGTCGCGCGGCGCCAAACGCGCTGCGGTCGCCAGGTGGTTTACCGCCAGTTTGGTATTTCCAGCTTGCATCGCGCGCATTCCTTCGTTGAAACTTTCGTCCGCCTCGTCTCCGCTTTCGGTCATCGCAAAATCGAACTGTTCCTTACCCTGCGCATTGGCCTTCGTTGCCCCCGAAAAACGCCGCGCGCGCTCCAGACTGGCGTCGTATTCAGCACGGAGTTGCGCATCGGTTAAGGTTTCGTACGCTTGCGTCACACGTGCGAACGCCGAACTGATACGCGCATGTTGCGGCGTTCCCGACTGCAAGTGAAAACGATCGGGATGATATTTACGGGCCAGCGCATAGTAGGCCATCTTGATGTCTGCGCTGCCGGCATCGCGCGACAAATCGATCACTTCATAGTAGTTGTTCGCTTCGCCCAGTCGTTGCAGGAATGCCTCAAGATCCGCGAGCTCGCTGGCGGCAACATCAGCTGCCGTCGGCGTTGGCGTGATTTGTTGCGCCTTTAGCGTCTCGGCGTCGGGTGCGGTTTCCGCTCGGAATGCGTGATGCCAATACTGCCGCGTTACGAAGCCGCTCAACGCCAGCGCGTAAACAACGCGATACGCATCCAACTCGCGCAGTCCGCTGACCGCGACCAGGTCCTGCAACTTCATCGGCTGGTCCAAACGCGACAACACAAAATTTTCGGCAGGCAACAGATTATTCCCGAGGGCTGAAGCATTTCCAGCGGGCGAAATGATCTCGTTTGGATTACGAAATCGCGCTGAAACGAATTTTAAGGGCAGACGTTGGCCGGCTTCGCGCAACAGGCTGTTAACGTCGACATTCACGGTCACAGGATAGCCCAGACGCGCGCGCTCGCTGAAATCCCACGATCCGGTGGTCCACAATAATGCGACTCGCAGGATGTCCGCGACCATAAGTGTTAGTAACGCGTCGGCTTGATCGCGCCTGATTAGTCCCCCAGTGCAAAGCGCAGTCGCGAGATCGAGATCCGAAAGCTTTGTTCCCAGCCGATCGATTTCTTTTTGTGCAACCAGTTGGTGTTTGCTGAGGTATTCCTGAAGGCGCAATGTGCGCAAATTACACGCCGCGAAAACGAGTTTCCCGCTTTCGAAGTAAACCGCCGCTCGGCCGCGATCAAATTCCAGCCGTAGCGTGCCGGAAAAATTCCGCAAGGATATCTCGCGGATTAATTCCGCGAGTGGTTGATCGCTAAGCGTTCCCTTCATGTGTGGCGCCGTTCAAAACCCGGCAGGAGGCCTGAAAATTAAACAGGCAACAGCATGATAGCGCACGATTTAGTTAAAAAAGAAGCACGCCTTTGACACTCGTGTAGCGCAGTCTTATAGTGCCAATTACCCAAACAAAAGTTTTAGAACTAAGCCGTGGCGAACCAGCTCCACGGTTTCATCTACGGTTTGATGCCGGAGAAAACGCAGTCCCAGCAGCAAGATAGTGATCACTGGACCAACGAACGTGTCCAGCAATTGATCGATGAATTGCAGCAGCGCACCCTTGCGTTGGAGGATGCGAACCGCGAGCTGCGCCAAATCTCACATTATCGATCGTTATTTCTGGCGCGTATGTCGCATGAGTTGCGAACGCCGCTCACCTCCATCCTCGGGTTTGCAGAAATTCTGCTTGACCACGAGGAACTAACAGAGACGCAGCGTCGCTTCTGCCAAAAGATACAGAACTCAGGTTTGCAACAGCTCTCTAGTTTGAATCAACTGGTTGATCTTTCACGCATCGAGTCCGGCTCTTCCGAATTGTTCATGCAGGAATTCTCGTTCGCGGACACGTTGCGCGAAGCGTGCGCCGCTGTCGGGCGGCTGGCGCACAAGCACGAAGTGCAATTGGACTACGATTTGGCGCCTGACGTAACCACGATCATTTCTGATCAGGGCCGCTTGCGACAGATTTTGTTTACCTTCCTTTCCTGGGCCGTAAGCAGAAGCAGTTCCGGCCAGCGCGTCCGCACCTACGCAGAACTCGGCGATGGGCCGGTGCTGAAAGTGCACATCGACGATGAAGGCCATTCGATAAAGGACCTGGCGCTGGTCTTCGATCCGGTAGAGGCGCCGCGAGCGGGCAAAACGGATCTTAACGAACTGGGAATCGTGCTCGGCCGAAGGCTGGTGGAAATGATGAAGGGCGTAGTCACACTGCAAAATCGCGAAGCGGGTGGACTGCGAACGTCGTTGCAACTTCCGGCAGGTCCATCAAAGGGCTGAGCGTCGATGGACGGCATTCAAATTCGCGAGTGCACCACCATCGAGGAATTCGACGCGTGCATTGGTTTGCAGCGCGAAGTTTTTGGCTTACCAGAGCTCGAGATATCGCCCCGCCGGCATTTTATCGTTTCGCGCCAGGCCGGTGCTTGGACACTCGGAGCCTTCGCCGGTGATCGGCTGGTGGGATTTGTTCATCAGATGGCCGCGATCCACGAGGCAACTGTTTTTGGTTACTCTCACATGATGGCCGTCACCCGTGAGTATCAGAATCAGGGCGTCGGCGCGCAATTAAAATGGAGTCAGAGACAGCGCGCACTCAAAGAAGGCCGCAGCTTTATCAAGTGGACCTGGGACCCT
>DATENN010000191.1:0-9429 GCA_035275045.1 Pyrinomonadaceae bacterium | reverse complement strand
CCGGTTTCGATCGCGCGCAGCATGCCGCCCATTGCATCGATCCGCTCGAGGTAATTTGAGGCCCGATCTTCAATTTGGCGCGTCAATTCTTCAATTGCATACGAACCTGCGAGCGGATCAGCCGTATCTACTACTCCTGATTCGTAAGCAATCACCTGCTGTGTTCGCAATGCAACCCGGGCCGCGGCTTCAGTCGGCAAAGCGAGCGCTTCGTCCATTGCATTCGTGTGTAGCGACTGCGTTCCTCCCAGCACCGCAGCGAGCGCTTGTATTGTAGTGCGCACCACGTTCACTTCGGGTTGTTGTGCCGTTAACGACGAACCGGCAGTCTGCGTATGAAAGCGAAGCATTTGCGAACGTGCGTCGCGCGCCTTGAAACGATCTCGCATAATGCGCGCCCACAGCCGCCTGGCGGCGCGAAACTTCGCTATCTCCTCGAGCAAATTGTTATGGGCGTTGAAAAAGAAAGAAATGCGCGGCGCGAAATCATCGACGTCAAGACCGGCATTAATCGCTGCTTCAACATAGGTGATGGCATCGGCGAGCGTGAACGCGACTTCCTGGACTGCAGTCGAACCGGCTTCGCGAATATGGTAGCCGCTGATCGAAATCGTGTTCCAGTTCGGCACTTCGCGCGCGCAAAACGCGAAGATGTCGGTGACCAAACGCAGCGAAGGAACCGGAGGGTAGATGTAAGTGCCGCGCGCGATGTACTCCTTGAGAATGTCGTTCTGTAACGTGCCTTTTACTTTATCGAAGCTGACATTTTGCCGCCGAGCTACCGCAAGATACAGTGCCAGCAAAATCGCCGCAGTCGCGTTGATCGTCATCGAAGTCGATACAGTATCGAGCGGAATACCCTCAAATAAACGCTCCATATCATCCAGCGAATCGATTGCGACGCCGACTTTGCCGACTTCGCCGGCAGCGCGCGCATCATCTGAATCAATGCCTATTTGAGTCGGCAGATCGAACGCGACTGAAAGTCCAGTGGTTCCCTGGGCCAGCAGATATTTGTATCGCGCATTGGATTCTTCCGCCGTCGCATAGCCCGCATACTGCCGCATGGTCCATAAGCGGCCGCGATACATGTTGGAATAGATTCCGCGAGTGAAAGGGAAATCTCCCGGCGCGTTAAGGTCTCGCTGGTAATCGACTGGTTCCACATTCGCCGGATCAAAAGCGGCGGGCAGATCGATCCCCGAAGTAGTCTCAAACCGCTTGCGGGACTCTGCCGGTGTGTTGGTAGGCATTGATTATGCTTCGAGAAAGCGGGCGCAGGCCCTGCCTTAGTACACTTTTTCGATAAATCTTGTTGTAGATTACTCTAAGTTCCCTAAGTATCGCATAGTAAATATCTCGAGGCCCCGAACTCTGCATGAACGATGTAATCGTCACCAAGCGCGGCGCCGACCGAATACGTCACGGACACCTGTGGATCTATCGCAGCGACATCGTGCACGCTGAGTCTGAGGCCGGCGGCGCAATCGTCACAGTGTTTGATAAAGGTCGCAACTTCGTCGGTCAGGCTTTTTACAGTGATCAATCGCAAATCGCTTTGCGGTTTCTGACGACTACGACTGAAGCAATCGACAAAGAGTGGTGGCGCCAACGAATTCGGAGTGCAGCTGAACGCCGTCAATTTGATTCACAGACGAATGCCTACAGACTGGTCTATTCAGAAGGCGATCTTTTGCCGTCATTAATTATCGATCGTTACGATGACGTGATCGTCATGCAAACGCTTTCGCAAGGCTCAAACGCGCTGAAGCCACTACTCACCGAATTGTTAGTTGAAGAATTTGCGCCGCGCGCCATAATCGAGCGAAACGACGTACGAGTGCGGCAACACGAGGGGCTACCGCAATCTACCGGCACGCTCTATGGCGTCGCGCCCGACGTTATGGAAATTCTGCAGGAGGGCATTCGATTTCGCGTGTCGCCGTTAGCGGGCCAGAAGACCGGCTCGTTTTTGGATCAACGAGAGAATCGGCGGGCCGCACGCGCAGTTGCGCACGGTCGTGGCTTGGATTGCTTTACTTTCAACGGCGCGTTTGCGCTGCAGTTAGCAGGCACATGCGAACACGTAGTCGGCCTAGACATTTCCAGCGAAGCCGTGGCCGCAGCGCGTGAGAATGCAAGCATCAATGCGATAGAAAACGTCGAGTTCCGCGAGGCAAATGTTTTTGATTCGCTACGCGAAATGGAGGCGGCTGAAGAACACTTCGACACCATTGTGCTTGACCCACCCGCGTTTGCAAAAAATCGCGGCAGCATTTCGGCCGCAGCCCGCGGCTACAAAGAGATCAATTTACGCGCCTTGAAGCTGTTGAATCCGGGTGGCGTGCTGGTGACTTGTACCTGCTCGTACCACATGGGAGAAGAATTGTTTTTGAAAATAATCGCTGAAGCAGCCAACGACGCGCACCGCCGAATTCAATTGATCGAAAAGAGGACCCAATCGAGCGATCATCCAATCCTACTCGGTGTGCCGGAAACTTATTATTTGCAATGCGTGATCGCGAGGATTGTTTAGCACAGACTTCTGTGTATTTGAACACAGACTGAAGTCTGTGCCACTAATTCAGCTTTGCAAGGCTCCGGTGCGGATGCTTTCGGCGAGACGTTTGGCATCCGGCAATGCCTCAAGTGCGCGTAGCACTTGCGGATCGCTATCGAGCAATACGCGGGCGCCGGCGTCGTTTGAAAATCCGGCGGTGATGATCTCTTCGCGCAGTCGCAACTTCACAAAATCCAAATCGGCATCGATCTCGGCGGGCGTTAACTGCGACTCGGTATCCGTTCGCACGAATGCTCGAAATGCTTCGACCACGCGATCGTTAATTGAATACTCGCCGCTCTTTGGATTGTGGCCGTACTGGACCTTTTCGATTTTGTAAGACTCGAGGCCAGGAATCAGCCCGGCCGCAAGTTGACGTGTGAATTGGAATGCTGCCTCGGCGACCCGCGTGCGAAGCGTATTGAACGTCAACGGCTTGACGTCGATGTCCGGCGTTATGCCACCGCCGCCGTAAAACACTCGGCCGGCTGCGGTTTTCACCGCCGGTCCACTTGGCGGATGCACGGTTGGTGACGCTTGTGCTAACGCGGCGTCGCCTTTGGCTGAAGGCGAGCCGGCCGGTTGCGGTTGCGAGTCCTCATCGTGGCGCGTGTAGTAATCGTAAATCGATCCACTCGAGTAATCGCGCTGTAATGATCTGCCATATGGAGTGTAATAGCGAGCCGTCGTCAGTGTCAGACCAGTATTGAATGGCAGTTGAAAAACGTGTTGGACCAAACCTTTCCCGAAACTGGTTTCGCCAACGATCAATCCACGGCCATGGTCCTGAATAGCGCCGGCAACAATTTCCGACGCCGATGCGGTGCCGCGATTTATCAATACTACGAGAGGGACATCTTCCGGATCTGAGCCACTTGATTTGTAAACGATCGGATCGGTGTACTCGGTGCGGCCTTTTACTGAAACCACTACCTGCCCCCGCGGTAGAAACTCGCTTGCCACATCAATCGCCTGGTTCAGCAAACCGCCGGGATTGCCGCGCAGATCCAAAACCAACTGGCGCATGCCCTGCGATTTGAGTTTGCCGATCGCTTCGCTTAATTCCTCGTCGCTCGTACTCTGAAAGCCGCCAGTCAAGCCGATATAGCCCGTCCCCGGCCGCAGCATGTAAGCATTGCGAATTGACGGAAGGGGCACGGAATCACGGATCAGAGTGAAGCTGAGCGGAGCTTCGGCGCCCGCGCGCTCAACTTTTAAGGTTACTGGCTCGCCACGACCGCCGCGCACTTTTTTTGAAACCTGTTCGCTGGTCCAATCGCGCGCGTTCTCGCCATCTACTTCCAGGATGCGGTCACCATAACGAAGACCGAGGCGGCCGGCAGGTGTGTTTTCAACCGCCGACTGCACGTAAACTCCGTCGCGATGCTGAACGATGGTTACGCCGATACCGTAGAAGCGAGAGTCCTGGTCCTCTTTTAGTTTGCGAAATTCGTTGTACGGGAAATACATCGAGTGCGGATCCAAGGTAGAGAGCATTCCCTGGATTGCGGCCTGCGTCGCCTTTTCGTAATCGATGTCACCGGCATACTGATCGGAAATTCGCTGGATCGCTTCGTTGTAATCTTTTTCGATGTCGTCGGTGTCAGTGTACGAAACGACACCCTTAGCTGGAGTGCTATGTCGGAACCGTCGCGAGCGCCCAATCGTGCCGCCAACCACGGAAGCGATTAGCACGACAACGCAGCCAATAATTGCAAAACGTTTACTCATAACTAAAAGAACTTCCAAAAAAGCCGGGAAGCCACGCAAAAATATATCACAAGCGTTGCGCCCCAGCATGTAGGCGGAGGACAGCCGGCGTGGCCGTATCCGGCGCAAGCAGTTCTCAACCTTGTGCTATATTCGCGGCCATAACGCCGCATGTCACCGTCATTATCCATCGTCGTTCCCGCGTACAACGAAGGCAGCCGGCTGACCACGTCGCTGCGCGAGATCATTGCATATCTGCAAACGTATCCGGCCGAAACCGAATTGATCGTGGTCGATGATGGATCTACCGACAACACTGAACAAACAGCGCGTCATGAGCTGCAAGCTTCAGGGAACGTTCACACCTCAGTCATTAGTTACAAGTCAAATTTAGGGAAAGGGCGCGCCGTGCGCCTGGGCCTGCTTGCTTCAAGGGGAGACATCGCACTATTCACCGATGCTGACTTGTCGACGCCGATAACAGAAGCGCCGAAATTGGTCGATCCGTTGCTGCAAGACATTTGCGATGTCGCTTTTGGATCACGCGCGCTGGATCGCAGTTTGATTGGCGTGCATCAGCCGTGGCGCCGCGAACAAGGCGGCCGCATATTCAATCTGGCCGTGCGACTTGCCACTGGCCTTCCGTTCTGGGATACGCAATGTGGCTTTAAAGCTTTTCGCATGAAAGTCTGCCGCGCGCTGATTGAGGGCGCGACGATCGATCGTTTTGGATTCGACGTTGAGTTACTTTACCTGGCTTATCGAGCCGGCTTGCGACTTAGGGAAATTCCTGTGCGCTGGAACCATGCTGAAGGCAGCAAGGTCAATGTGGCCAGCGACAGTATTAAGATGTTGAGCGAGGTTGGCAGAATTCGGCAACAGGCGCGGCGGGGAGTCTATGATCGAGCAATCAACGAAGTAAGAACGTCGCGTGTGTAGTTCAAATCAGTTAACAATTAAGAACGCGCCGAATCCAACTACGCAAGCTAAGTTTGCGCTACAATTTAATTTCCATGACAGCCAGATTAAACGTCAACATTGATCATGTCGCCACGGTGCGTCAAGCTCGTCGCGCGCCCGAGCCGAGTGCAGTAGCTGCGGCGATGTTATGCGAACAAGCTGGCGCTGATGGCATTACCGTCCATTTGCGCGGCGACCGCCGGCACATTCAGGACGCGGATCTGATGGCATTGCGACAGTCAGTTACGACGTATCTAAACGTCGAGATGGCGGCGACTGAAGAGATGTTGAAGATTGCGCTGGACATCAAACCGGACGCCGTGACGCTCGTTCCGGAGTCACCCAATGAGGTCACGACGGAAGGCGGACTGAATGTCATAGCTAACATTGCGATCGTCCGCGCAGCAGTCAGCCGGATCCGTCAAGCCGGAATTCTTGCCAGCTTGTTTATCGATCCGGATCCAAAACAGATCGAAGCGGCCCACGACATCAGCGCGCAGCAAATTGAGTTGTGTACCGCAGCTTATGCAGAAGCTACGCTGGGCTCTCGAGGTTTCCATGGAGAAGGAGCCTTGCGGGTGGGCCAGGAATTGCGCAAGCTGCGAGAAGGCGCGACTCTCGGCACTCAATACGGATTGTTAATCGCCGCGGGACATGGATTGACATATCGCAATGTAGGGGCGGTGGCTGCGATCACAGATGTGACCGAGTTCAACATCGGTCACAACATTGTGGCTCGTTCGATTTTTGTGGGATTGGAAAACGCTGTTGTGGAAATGCGGGAAGCGATTCGCCGTCCGGCGTAGTGCCGGCACCATTAGATTTCAATCTTTTAGACTGTTGTTTTAGATAAGAACAAGCTAAAGCTGAATCTGAACGTCATGTCTCAACTGCGCGCAACACCGGCGAGCTGCAGTCTAACCATTGAACGTTCCAGCTTGGCACGCGCAACTTCAAAATCTTCTTCGGTGCCGGTCCATGCGGTGAGTTGTTTTTCCACGCGCTCACGAGCAATACGCGCACGCGCGGCATCAATTTCGTCCGGCCGTTCCGCTACTTCAGCCAACACTGAGACTTTGTCGTCGTTGACTTCGACGAATCCACCTGAGACGTGCAGCTGAGAGGTCGAGCCACCGGTCGCATAAGACAACACGCCGGTTTGAAGTTGAGAAATCAACGGCGTGTGGCCGGGCAAAATGCCAATCTCGCCGCCCAAGCCGGGCACCGTAACCATGTCAACCGTTTCCGAAAGCACGCGGCGTTCTGGTGTAACTACCTCTAATTGCAGTTGAGCCATGTAAGTAGCACAGACTTCAGTTTGTGTCGGATTCAGAACTAAGCCCGTGTGTCGCTTGTATTATGTTGACCATTGACAGAGAACCTTAATCGTTGCGAGCACAGGCTAAAGCCTGTGCCACGACATTACTGGGCGATGGTCTTCCCTTTTTCTACTGCTTCGTCAATTGTGCCAACCATATAGAAAGCTTGCTCCGGCAAATCATCGTGCTTGCCGTCGACGATTTCACGAAAGCCCTTTATCGTGTCCTCGAGCTTGACGTACTTCCCTTCCAGACCGGTGAATTGCGCCGCGACGAAAAATGGCTGCGAGAAAAATCGTTGAATTTTGCGCGCGCGCGAAACGATCAATTTGTCCTCGTCCGACAATTCGTCGAGACCCAGAATTGCGATGATGTCCTGCAAGTCTTTGTAGCGCTGCAAAACTCGCTTGACGTCCTGCGCCGTGTTGTAGTGGTCAGCACCAATAATGCGCGGGTCGAGAATGCGCGACGATGAAGTTAACGGGTCGACTGCGGGATAGATGCCGAGTTCTACAATCTGGCGCGACAAGGCGGTTACGGCATCAAGGTGAGCAAACGTCGTTGCCGGCGCCGGGTCCGTGTAGTCGTCCGCCGGAACATACACTGCCTGGATCGAAGTGATCGATCCAGTCTTGGTCGAGGTAATTCGTTCCTGCATTTCGCCCATTTCTGACGCGAGATTCGGCTGATAACCCACCGCCGATGGCATGCGACCCAGCAACGCTGAGACTTCCGAGCCGGCTTGAGTAAAGCGAAAGATGTTGTCGATGAAGAGCAACACGTCGAGGCCCTTGTCGCGGAAATACTCCGCCACTGTCAGTCCTGAAAGAGCGACACGCAGGCGAGCTCCGGGCGGCTCAGTCATCTGCCCGTAGATGAGTGCCACTTTCGACTGGCCCACGGCGTTCATATCGACCTTGGTCATGTCGAATTCGCCCGTATCGTGAAAGTGCTTATTGAAAGCGTCACCGAACTGAATAACCTGCGACTCCACCATTTCACGGAGCAGATCGTTTCCTTCGCGTGTCCGTTCGCCGACGCCGGCGAACACTGAGAAGCCGGAACGGGCCTTCGCGATGTTGTTGATTAACTCCATCACGATAACAGTCTTGCCTACGCCCGCGCCGCCGAATAAACCGATTTTGCCGCCGCGCACAAACGGCTGAATCAAATCGATGACTTTGATCCCCGTCTCGAACATCTGCAACTCGGTCGATTGCTCTTCAAATGTTGGAGCGTGACGATGAATGGGATAGCGTTCGGTGTGTTGGACGTCGCCCAGGTTATCCACCGGTTGGCCTACGACGTTAAGAACCCGGCCCAGCGTTCCTTCACCAACGGGCATCGTAATCGGGCCGCCCGTATCGATGGCTTTCATGCCGCGAACGATGCCGTCTGTTGGCAGCATCGATACGGCGCGCACACGTCCTTCCCCAAGATGCTGTTGCACTTCAGCAATCAGATCCACTGGAGTGGGCACATCGAAGCCTTCGGAGACGATTCGCAACGCCTGATAAATAGGCGGCAACTGCTTCTCCGCGAATTCGACGTCAAGCACCGGCCCGATCACCTGGACAACGCGACCGGCAGTTTGCTCATCTCCATTCCTGTTCATGCTGGACGTAGCCATACTGAGTTCAACTCCTCTTTCATTAGCCTGTGGCGGCAGAAAAACTGGTAGGTTCAAAAGCCAGTCAAGATATCATACGGCTGAAAGTAGCGCCAAGCGCCGGTTGAACAGTCTTGCGTTGACAACGTTGAAAACTAACAGATAAATTTCGCTCGTTCGGTATTGCTTAATTGTTGTCTTCCATCGGTTGACTCTCCTGCTCCGGACGCCGAATAACTTCAAGTCTTAAGCTTCGCCAAATAACGCGTAGGGAGTTTTGCTATGAAACGCGGTGTGCTGCTCGCCTCGATCCTCGCCATCTTCATTTTTGGTTTACTCGCCGTTTCGCGGCCGTCTTCAGCTGTTGGTACCGAACAAGCTGAGACAGAGCAGCAGAATGAACTGGCGAGTCGAAACGAGCTGCCCGCGATAATCGACGCTAACGCGGATTCTGAAGAAGAAAACGATCCCGACTTGCCGAAGGGCCGCAGCAGCAATATCGATGAAGCCGCTTACCTGAGACTCCGCGGGGAGTACATTGCGCGTTTGCGTGGTGTGGAACCGGGCCGGCCATTTGATCCGGGGGCTAGAGGGCGAGCGGTCCAGCAGATGAACCAGGTCGAGAAACAACGCGTCGATCAATTAAAGGGTTCCTATTTCAATAAACTTACCAGCGCGTTCGGATCAGAGAGTCCTTTAGCGAACTTTTGGGCCGAACTTGGCCCACGGCCAATTCCAAACGGTTCAGGTCAGGGCGCCAGTACGATCGCTGTGACCGGTCGCGTCACCTCGATTGCCGTTGATCCAACTAATGCAAATAAGGTTTACCTCGGCACGGCACAAGGCGGCGTTTGGCGATCGTTGGATGCCGGCGTGAACTGGACCCCGATTTTTGACAGCGCGCAGTCGTTAGCAATCGGCGCGCTCGCAATCGCCCCGTCCAGTCCCTCAACGTTGTTCGTGGGGACCGGCGAATTCAATGGTTGCGGAGATTGCTTCTTCGGCGTTGGACTCTATCGCATCGATAACGCTGACACTTCAGCAACGCTTGTTGGTCCAATCAATCCGCAGCAGACGATTAGCAATTTTACTTATCGCGTTTTCAATGGCCGCGGCATCACGAAAATTCTCGTACACCCAAGTAATCCGGATATCGTTTTCGTCAGCACCGGACGTGGCGTAAGCGGAAGCGGCGCCAACGCATTAAGTACAACTCCGGACCTTGGCGGGACACTCGCTACTCGCGGTTTGTATCGCACCTCGAACGCGAT
>DATENN010000190.1:0-7235 GCA_035275045.1 Pyrinomonadaceae bacterium | reverse complement strand
GTGCAGATGCAGATCTATCGCATCGTTCAGGAGGCGTTGAACAATATCTGCCGGCATTCCGGCGCCACAAAGGTGCGGATGGAGGTCGGTTGCGACAGCAGCGGCGATTTTCAACTAACAATCGCGGATAATGGCCGCGAGTTCAATCCGAAACAAGAAGCACGACGAGACGGCCGCGGTCTCGCAAACATGCGCGCGCGAGCGAGTTTGATCGATGCCGGTATCTCGTGGAGGAAATCTGATACCCTCGGAACGATATTCACTTTGAGGAAGGAAAAATGATGTCGCGTTAGCGGCTTTGCGCAACGTGGCAAAGTCGCAACGCGAGCTCTCAAATTTCTGGTCCAATGTTCATGCGTGACCAACTAAAATTGAGCCCTGAAGTTGAAGCGGCAATAGCTGCTAAGCATCCCGTCGTGGCGTTGGAATCCACCGTAATTGCCCACGGTCTGCCGCAGCCAAAAAATCTCGGGACCGCGCACCAACTTGAGAAAATCATTCGTGATGCGCCCGCGATACCCGCGACCATCGCGATACTGGATGGCGCAGTTTACATTGGCCTGTCTGGTGAACAGCTTCGCTTCATTGCCGAAACATCCGACATTAAAAAGATCAGCATGCGCGATCTACCGGTCGCTCTGGCCCAGGGTTGGAATGGCGCCACCACAGTCGCGACCACAAGCTGGCTGGCTGAACGCGCCGGAATAAAGGTTTTCTCTACCGGCGGAATCGGTGGAGTTCACCGCGGTGATCGGATGGATGTTTCGGCAGACTTGCCGGTGCTGGCATCCACGTCAATCATTGTCGTTTGCTCAGGCGCGAAAATAGTTTTGGACTTGCCGGCGACGCGCGAATGGCTGGAAACAAACGGTGTGACCGTAGTTGGCTATCGATGCGAGGAGATGCCTGCCTTTTACTCGCTCCATAGCGGATTGCCCGTCGACGTATGCGCCAGCTCGCCGGAAGAGGCCGCTGCTATTTTCCGCAAGCAAAACGATCTCGGGCTTAATCGCGCGCTGTTGGTGACCGTTCCAGTGCCGACGGATTTTGCTCTGCCCGATGCCGAACTAAACAATGTTTTGAAATCTGCGCTGCAGCAAGCGGAAGCGCAATCTATCCGTGGCCGCGACCTAACACCGTTTCTGTTGTCTAGCATGGCCCATACCAGCGGCGGAGCCACGTTGAGGGCGAACATTGCTTTGCTTGAAAACAATGCTCGCGTCGCGGCCGCAATCGCCGGCGAACTCGTTTTGCAATCCTCGATTTAATTTTTTGTAATTCACTGCGAAACTTTGACAACCTGTTCAGTCGGGCCGCGCATCTCACCGTCGATTTCAAACAAGTCCCCAGACCAAAAATTGCGTAACGCCAATCCGGAACTTCTTTTCCGGATGACTGTCTAAGTCTGCGCAATCGTCCTGGAGCTTCTCTCCCCGGCTCTCCGATTCAATGCAATTTGATAAGGAGACCCACCATGCCGTCTAAACATTTCCTGAAGAACGCGACGATTCCCGAACCCTGCAATGCTGATTGGCAAACAATGCAAGGCAACAACCAAGTACGGTTTTGCGAGCATTGCAGTTTGCACGTTAATAATCTTTCGCAAATGACACGCAACCAGGCGGAACGCTTGATCAACAAATCGGGTGGCCGCTTATGTGTTCGGTACGAAGTCAATCCCGCCGGTGTGCCGCAGACTTTGCCTATCGCAAAAACGCTGCATCGGATTAGCAGACGCGCGTCCGGTTTGGCAGCCGGAGCGTTCAGTGCCGCGCTTAGCATAACGAGTGCAACCGCGCAGAACTCCATAACCGTTCGATCAGATCAGCCGGCGCAGACGACACAACCTGTGCAACGTCTGGACACGACGGCCACAGTCCTCGGAACTATTTCTGATCAAAATGGCGCAGTCATTGTCGGCGCTACGATCTATTTAAGTAATACCGATTTAAACCTGAGCCTCTACGCCACTACTAATTCGGAGGGCGAGTTTCGCGTAGAAGGCTTGCAGGCAGGTTATTACCAGCTGCGCATCGACGCACCGGGCTTTGCCGCTGAAACCGCTGGACTTTACTTACCAGAGAATGGCGAAAGTCGCGTCGACCGCAGCTTGCACGTCGCCTCGATCGAGGAAAACGTTGAAGTGACCAGCACTACGCGCGAGATATCTCTTGGCGGCGCCGTTGCGATGACGCTCCCGCGCAATCCGTTCATTCGCGCTGCCCAGGCCGATGATCTCGAAAAAGTGACTGAATTAATCTCGCGTACAAACGTCAATCTGCGAGACGAAGACAGCGGTACGACGGCGCTTGAACACGCGGTTAGAAATGCAAATCGCGAAATGGTCCAATTACTCTTAGCCGCAGGCGCAGATGTAAACGCTAAAGATTCGGCCGGGGAGACGGTAGTAATGATGCTGGACGACGATGCGACTGCCGACTTGATTTGGGATTTGATTAACGCGGGCGCCAAGGTGAATCAGAAGGACAACAACGGCAGTACGGCGCTAATGCAAGCCGCCGAGACCGAAAACATCGAGGCAGTCCGGACTCTATTGGATGCCGGCGCTGAAGTTGAAGCGGCCGATGCCGAGGGTCGGACGGCGCTGATGCATGCCGCCGCCTCCGGTAACGTAAATGTCGCACGCGCGCTCATCCTCGCGGGCGCAAACATCAATGCCACCGCGCACGATGGCGAGACGGCGTTGTCTCTTGCCGAGGAAAATGATCATACGCCGATTGCGCGCCTCTTAAGATCAAAAGGAGCTATGGAAGCTGTGGCGGTTAAGCAGAAAGAGGAATAGCCTGGCGTGCTTTTACGAGTGTGGTTTGCCGGCGCCTGCAAAACCCCTCGTTCTTCCGTGCGTTTGTGAGGGGACGGGAAACGAAAAGTCTGGCCATACAAGAGACACGACGCACACTGACGACCCACGGAGAATTTTCGAAGGAAAAAATGGGGGGCATTGCTGTCGCTAGCACATTCCCAGCGCCGATGTGTTAATCTATGCGCCCAATTTTTTGTTCCGCAGGAGGAATTATGGCAGACGAACAAGTAAAGCAATGTAAGAACCCGGTGTGCACCTGTCCCGCGCAACCAGACGGGAAGTATTGCAGCGCGTCATGTGAAGGCGCCGGCAGAACTCTCGAGCTCGATTGCGACTGTGGTCATACAGACTGCGGCGGGAACTTCTAACAAGTCCCTCGACTACCTTTTGCGTTGAGCAATGAAAACAGCCAGCTTATTCGCCGCCGGCGGATCGAGCTGCATGAGTTTTTCTTTTTGCTCAATCGCCTTTTCTGTGTTGCCCAGCGCCAAAAAGCTGATACCAAGGTTGTAGTAAAAGAACGGCGTCTGCGGGCTGAGACTGATCGCCTTCTCGTGAAGCGGAATGGCTTCGCGCGCTCGTCCCGATTTCGACAAGGTTACGGCCAGACCGTCGTAACCAAACGCGTAGTCGGGATGATCGCGAATGAGCACTCTATAAATAAGCTCTGCATAGTTTGGTTGGCCCATGCGATTGTAGGCCAGGCCCATGTTGAAGTGCGCAATTAGCAAGTTGCGATCGATAGCCACGGCGCGTTGAAAAGCGACGATGGCTTCGGGATATCGTTCAAGGTACGACAGCGCTTCTCCAAGATTGTTGTTTGCTTCAGCAGACTCGGGATCCAGTTTGATCGACTGCCGAAACGCGTCAACGGCGTCCTTGTATTCCTTAAACTTAAGGTAAATCAAACCCGCATTGAAATACGCCAGCGCCGCATCTTTTGGCACTTCTCTGCTTGCCGCAACGACTTGCCGGTAGGAAAGAATCGCATCATCGTAGCGACCGGCGGCTTCCGCACTCTTCGCTTCCGACATTAGACGCTCGAACTGAGTTGTTTGTGGGCTGCTTTGCTGCGCGACCGTCACCGCGCACACAGCGAAAATTAAAACGAAGGTGCGTGGTAACGCAGAGTACATACGGCGATAAGCAGAAGGCAACATTATCTGTTCGATGTAAGGAATTAAATTCGTAAACGGGGCCGATGTCCTGAATTGTCCGGTTGACCCAGCACTCACTCAGCACTCGGCACTGGCGCTTTGCGCGCGAGTTCTAAGAACTGCGCAGCCAGTCGCGGGCCGGTGCCCTCGTCTTCATGCTTGAAGAAAACATACGTGTCATTCCATTTTTGATTTGCAACGCGATCCAGCCACTCTTTCAAGTGCTCTTCTGAGTAAAGTACCCGCCGCAATCGGAGATAACCCCAATCCGCGGTTTTATCGATGTGTGTGGTTGGCATGTCATCCGTATCGGAAACACAAAGCGCGCAATTTCTTTGTTGCAAAAGTTTCAGCACATCATCGTCAAACCAGGTCGGATGCCGGAATTCAAAAGCGGTATGCGACGGCAAGGATGTCTCGGCGAAAAACGTTTCCAGTCGCGCTATATCTTTTTTCATGTTAGGCGGTAGCTGGAAGAGTACCACGCCAAGTTGATCTTCGAGCGCTTCCGCAACCTCGAGAAAGTATTTCGTATCTTCTCCTACTTCCTTTAGTCGCTTGAAGTGGGTGATCCGTTGGGGCGCCTTAAGGGAAAAACGAAAACTTTGCGGCACTTGCTGTTTCCAATTTTCGAGCGTGGACCTTTGCGGCAACCGATAGAAAGTGGCGTTGATTTCGACGGTGCTCAAACGCTCTGCATAGAACGAGAGCATGTCCTTCGCAGAAATCTTCTCAGGATAAAAACTTCCCTTCCATTCTTTGTAGCTGTAGCCGCTGGTGCCGACGAACAGGTTCATGGCAAGTCTTTGATGAGGACGTCGTTTCGCTTAGGCCGAGTGGTCATAGTGCGCGGAACGCGTTGTCGCGTCAAGTGCTTCTATGGTACACAAGCGCTGTCAACCTAATGCAAAATTGATTTCTATCGCAACCGTTTATGTCTTCTGCCACAACGAACATTGAGTCACTGCAACACGAAGATCGCGTCTTTCCGCCACCTGCGGAATTCGCCGCCTCTGCGCAGGTAAAGTCAGTCGACGAGCTCGAGGATTTGCGTACCGAAGCGAATTCCGATCCCGAAGCGTTCTGGGGGCGCATGGCCGAGGAACTTTACTGGTTCAAGAAGTGGGACAGCGTGCTGGAATGGCAACCGCCCCACGCGAAATGGTTCAGCGGTGGCCGTCTCAACATTTCTTATAACTGCCTGGATCGGCATTTAGAAACCTGGCGCCGCAACAAGGCTGCCCTCATCTGGGAAGGCGAACCTGGCGACCAGCGTACCCTGACCTACCAACAACTGCACACAGAGGTTTCGAGGTTCGCAAACGCTTTGAAGCAATGCGACGTGAAGCAAGGTGATCGCGTTGCGCTCTACATGCCGTTGATTCCGGAACTGGCGATAGCCATGCTCGCCTGTGCACGCATCGGCGCCACGCATTCAGTAATCTTTGGTGGGTTCTCGAGTACGGCCCTCATCGATCGCATCAATGACGCGAGTTGCAAGCTGGTAGTGACAGCCGATGGCGGTTGGCGTCGTGGCAAGGAAGTCAAACTAAAACCGGCGGTCGATGAAGCTTTGAAGCAAACTCCCTCGGTCAAGACATGCATTGTTGTGCGTCGCACCGGTTCCGTTATTCACATGCAGCCGGGGCGCGATCACTGGTGGGACGAGTTGCTGGCCAATGCGGGCCTTCATTGTGAAGCGGCAGAGTTGGAGAGCGAGCATCCGCTTTACATTCTTTACACGTCCGGGACGACAGGTAAACCAAAAGGCATTCTGCATACAACAGCCGGGTATTTGTTGCAGGCGCATCTCTCGACAAAATGGGTTTTCGATCTCAAGGACGAAGACGTTTACTGGTGTACGGCGGATATTGGTTGGGTGACCGGACACAGTTACGTGGTGTATGGACCACTGTCCAACGGCGCCACCGTGTTGATGTATGAAGGTGCGCCAAACCATCCCGAGGCGGATCGGTTTTGGGACATCGTCGAACGCCATCGCGTGAATATTCTTTACACTGCTCCTACAGCAATTCGTGCATTCATAAAGTGGGGCGAGCACTGGCCGCTGAAACACGATCTGTCGAGTTTGCGTTTGCTGGGCACGGTCGGCGAACCAATCAATCCTGAGGCCTGGATGTGGTACCACCAGGTCATCGGCAAGGGCCGCTGCCCGATCGTCGACACCTGGTGGCAAACAGAGACAGGCGCAATCATGATTACGCCGCTGCCCGGCGCAACGCCAACCAAGCCGGGCTCTGCTACTAAGCCATTTCCGGGTATTGACGCCGATATCATGACGCGGGAAGGCGAACCGGTGGGTCCAAATCAGGGTGGTTATCTGGTAATTAAGCGCCCGTGGCCGTCGATGCTGCGAACAATCTGGGGCGATGATGCTCGGTATCGGGAACAATACTGGTCCCAA
Organism: Pyrinomonadaceae bacterium; assembly: GCA_035275045.1. Taxonomy (GTDB): domain Bacteria; phylum Acidobacteriota; class Blastocatellia; order Pyrinomonadales; family Pyrinomonadaceae; genus PSRF01. The sequence continues at coordinate 829 of DATENN010000190.1, read as the reverse complement.
ATAGAGAACATCTACTTTGCCGGCGACGGCGCGCGACGCGATGAGGATGGTTATTTTTGGATCATGGGCCGCATCGACGACGTCATCAATGTCAGCGGCCACCGGTTGGGGACGGCCGAGGTTGAAAGCGCGCTGGTGTCGCACGAGGCGGTCGCCGAAGCTGCCGTTGTTGCGCGTCCGGACGAGTTAAAGGGATCAGCGATTGTGGCGTTCGTTACGCTGGAAGGTTCGCATTCACCGTCCGCAAAACTAAACGAAGAATTGCGCGCCCATGTTGTCAAAGAAATTGGCGCACTTGCCCGCCCTGACGATTTACGCTTCACTGATGCGCTACCAAAGACTCGATCGGGAAAGATAATGCGCCGTTTACTTCGTGAGATCGCAACCAGCGGCACCGTTGCCGGCGACGTCACGACGCTCGAAGATTTTTCGGTGCTCGAGAAGCTCAGAACTGACGAAGAATAGTTTTCAAGACAACGTTTCTACGCTACAGTCTCGCATCTGCTTCACACCGCCGCGGCGGAAGCAGAAAATGCTTGCAATCCATTTGTGCGTACCGACAAGGAGTAACCCACATGTCACGCAACGTCGAAACAGATACTCGTTCGGGGCCGCGTTATCTTGTATCATTCGAAGTGCGCGCAGAATGGGATGATCCCGGCGGTTCGCACGTCATTGTCGAAGGCATGACTGAGAATGTCGGTCCCGAAGGAACGCTGGTCCACTTGCCGCGTCAGCTACCGGAAGTCGGCAGCCGTGTGCGGCTGGAAGTGCAAAACGAGGAAGGTCAAAAATTAAATGTGATCGCTGAAGTACTGCGCATCGAACG
>DATENN010000189.1:0-2693 GCA_035275045.1 Pyrinomonadaceae bacterium | reverse complement strand
TGCACAAGGTTGTGACTGATCTCGTAAATTAATTCGAGGTCAGCATCAAACACTTCACGGAAGGCTTCCGCTACGGCTTCAAAAATAATCAGGCGATTCAGGATCGCATAGTTGCCGCCCGCGGCGACTGCATTTAAATAGTCTTTGTAGTGCGCCGATTCAGGCGTGAAATAACCGAGATCGATATCAGTAATTGCCTCAGGCTGTTCGCTCTTTGCAAGATCAAAATAGTTTGTCGCTAAGCCATGTCCGAAACCGCGACTGCCGGTGTGTACCTGAACAAACAACGTCCCAGTCGTTTCCGATCTTTGCAGCTCAATGAAGTGATTGCCGCCGCCGAGGCTGCCCAACTGACTACGCCCGCGTTCCGGTTTTCCTCTTCCGCCCCAGGGTATGGACCAATCATCGTCAACCGGAATGCGATGCCGCTCAGCATGACTACGATCAAACGTGGCGCCGTATTTGTCCACGTAGTATTCCGCGCCACCTCGAACGAGGTTGTTAAACTCCTTTTCTGAAACCGAACCCAGCCGACCGCTTTGTCCGCCATACCCCATCTGCACCCGCTGCATGACCGCGCGATTGAACTTGAGTTTGCTATCTGGTGTAGCCGCCTCGGCAGTGACATTTGATCGCGCGCTCATCATGCCGCAGCCGATGTCATAGCCGACTGGCCCCATCGCGACAGCCCCCGAATCAACATCAGTCAAAATCACGCAGCCGACCGGGACTCCATAGCCGTAATGAACATCCGGTGTGATGACGACAAGTTTGACTCCGGGAAATCGAGTCGCATTTACGATTTGGCGGTAAAGCGTGTCTTCGGCTGCCGCGAGTAACGAGTGGGTGAGAAACATCCGCACGGGCACGTCGCATATGTCTTCCGTGGGTAGTTCGAAAAACCCGGCAGGGTTCCAGGTCGCGAAGGATTTCCAGTTCGCTTCGTTCTTCAGGATCTTCGAGACTTTTGCAGCATTCATCGCCATTAATACAGGATCGTTCAAACGTTTTGCCCTGCCATGCGAACTTCATTTCAAAACTGAGCTTGCGATTGCCTCGGCATAATCGGCTGCGTCTTTGGCTCGATCAAAACTCAAATGTTCGTCAGCTAGAAGGTACAGCGCGCGGCGTTCCTCGTAGAGTTCCTCAGTTGCCTCGCGTGACTGCGCCAGTGGCCGAACTTCTCCGCCACCGAGGATACGCTGCCAGCAAACGTCGAATGGCGTATCGAGCCAGACGACGAACGCATCTGCAGTCCGCAATATTTTGCGATTCTCCTCGATGGTCCAGGCGCCACCCCCTAAGGCAATAACACAATTAGGATTTTCACTTACGACCTCTTTAAGTACCGCGCTTTCCGTCGCGCGAAAATAATCTTCGCCTGACGTGTTTATGATGTCCGCAACTGAACGGGCTTCTCGCGCTGCAATCGCCGCGTCGAGATCAACGAAGGAATAATTCAATCGCTGGGCGAGTTCACGCGCCACAGAAGTCTTGCCCGCCGCCATGAAGCCTGTGATTGCAGTTATTTGCTTAATCATCGCTCAACGACAGTTTCGAGCACCTCAAAAAATCCAGGAAAGGAAATGGAGACGCAATCGCTGTCAACGATTTCCGACTCGCCATCGGCAATTAACGCCGCGATACTGAAAGCCATGGCGATACGATGATCGCCGAACGACTGCACACTTGCCCCCTTCAGGCGCGTGCCTCCAGAAACATGCAGTCCATCTTCGAACTCTTCCACTGCTGCGCCCATCGCCTTTAGGTTCGTTGCGGTTGCCGCAATCCGATCCGTTTCTTTATGTCGCAGCTCGCGGGCGTCACGTATGGTCAGACCAGCCGGAAGTTGACTGCCAACGATAGCGAGCAAGGGCAGTTCATCAATTAAGGCGGCGCTCAGCGCGCCATTGACGGCCAGCGACAATTCTTCCTTGTTGCTTGAAAAGCCCGAGCCGCGAACTTTGACTGTCCCAACGGGTTCGTTGCACTCTTCGCGTTTCGCATCGATATCAATGTGAGCGCCGAGCGCCCGCAGCAGATCCAAAAAACGCGTTCGTGTGGGATTCAAGCCGAGGTTCGAAATCTCAAGTCGTGATTGAGGCAACAGAGCGGCGGCGGCGATGAAGAATGACGCGGCCGAGAAGTCACCCGGCACTTTCACGTCGCGGCTGGGAAAGTTTGCAGGGCCTTGAATGGCATAGCGGTTTTCGCTGGACTGGACCGGCGCTCCAAACCAGGTCAACATGCGTTCCGTGTGATCACGGGTGATACCGCTTTCCTGGATCACTTCAGTCCGGCCAGTCGCGTGCAGTCCCGCAAGCAATACACAACTCTTTACCTGCGCACTCGCGAACGGCGCCTTGTAACTAATCGGCTGCAAGGAACCGGTACCCGTGATTTGTAACGGTGCGCGCGATTCGATGGCCCGCACATCCGCGCCCATCACCGTCAGGGGATCAATGATGCGACGCATTGGACGCGCACTTAGCGAAGCATCTCCGCTCAATGTGCTCGTAAAAGTTTGTGCCGCAAGAATGCCAGCCAACAGTCTCATCGTCGTGCCGCTGTTACCGCAGTCGAGCGGACCGGTTGGTGGCTTGAAACTCCGTAAACCTTTTCCGTGAACTTTAATCGAGCTCGCGTCTTCATCGATCGAAACGCCCAGCGCTCGCAGGCAGGCCAAGGTCGCC
>DATENN010000188.1:0-2839 GCA_035275045.1 Pyrinomonadaceae bacterium | reverse complement strand
TGTTGGTCCAGCGAGTGTAACTTTGGAAAACACGATCATTGCAGGCAACACCGCCGCCAATGGATTAGGTGATCTCAGCGGCGCGCCGACGGTTGGACCGAACGTCGATGGGACAGTGAACAGTAACGGTCACAACCTGGTCGGCGTAATGACTGACGCGGGCGGCTTCAGTGGCACCGGAGATAAGACAGGTGCAAATCCAATGTTGGCGGCGCTCGCGGACAACGGCGGGCCAACGCGAACGATGGCACTTTCGGCCGGCAGCGCGGCCATTGATGCGGGCGTCGCCGCCGGCGCTGCAACTGATCAACGCGCATTGCCACGAACGGTTGACGATTCAGGTGTGGCTAATGCCGCAACGAGCGACGGAACCGACATCGGCGCGTTCGAAGCGGCGCCGCTATGCAATCTGACCTGTCCCGGCGACATTACTGTGCCGGCTTCGCGAGGCCAATGTAGCGCACTCGTGAAATACAAGTCGCCGTCAGCGGATGGTTGTGGACCAGTCACATGCGATCATCCTTCGGGTTCTTCTTTTCCAGTGGGTCAAACGACCGTAACTTGCACTAGTTCGAGCGGTCCTAGTTGTAGCTTCAAGGTAACTGTTAAGGATACGCAGCCGCCTACGATCGTACTCAATGCGCAGCCGGTCACGTTGTGGCCGCCCAATCACAACTACCAGACGATTACCGTTGCCAGTCTGGTCGCGAGCGTGCGCGATAATTGTCGCACTCGGCTTGGCGTTATGAGTGTGCGAATCGCCAGTGTGTCTAGTGATGAAGCGGATGATGCAAACGGCGCGGGGGATGGAAACACCAGCAACGACATCGTCATCGCCAACGATTGCAAGTCAGTGCAACTCCGTGCTGAACGAGTGAACAACGGTAACGGGCGGGTTTACACAATCACACTCAAGGTTCAAGACGCGGCCGGGAACGTCCGTACCACAACTGCAAAAGTTACTGTGCCTCACGCGCACAATGGAGCAGCGGCGATCGATGACGGCCCAAATCACACAGTCGCGAGTGCGTGCCCGTGAAGAAATACGATTAGCGAAACTCTCGTTATAGATTCGCACCTCACTGCCGGGCAGGTGCTCGGCTTAGAACGAACAGGCAGAACCTCATGGCTGCTAATTTCAGCAACAGTCCTCATGAGCCGTCAAACTATCGCGTCAAGCAGGCGATGGCGTTGATAGAAGCAAGTTTGTCGCGCAAACTTTCGCTTCACCACATCGCCGAAGAATTAAACCTCTCGACCTCACGCCTGCGTCATCTCTTTAAAGCTGAAACCGGAGTTACCCCGGTGCAGTATGCAAAATTCTTACGAATGAAACTCGCGCAGGAACTTGCCGCTACTACATTCCTGAGTGTGAAAGAAATACTTTGCCATCTGGGTGTTGGCGATGAGAGTCATTTTTTAAGAGATTTTAAGCGCGCGCATGGTCTGACGATTAGCCAATATCGATCGCGATCTCGTAGCCAGAAGCGCCAATGAATAGCCAAATTCGCCAGTAACAAAGTGTTGCCAGTCATTGTTTGCAGGAATATCCTCAGCGCTCCTGACAACTTCAAACCGATCTTTCACCAGATGCGCAAAGCCGCACTTTAAACGGAGGACCCTCATGAGCGAAGAACAACCGATGTCGAAATCAATTTCGCGCGAGACCGCACAACGTGGCGGACTCACGACCGGCCAGCTGGATGTCCTGCGACAACTTGTCGTCAATCCTAATTTCCGTCGAGATTTCGCCACCAACCCCTTGCGCGCGGTCAGCACTTCGGGCATGAAAGTTAGCGCCGCCGAAATCGCAAGACTCGAGAAACTCAGTCCGGCGCATCTCGAACAGTTTTCTCACGGCGTCAACGAGTTGATGAAGGCGGCCGACGGCTGCACCCACACGCTCGTCTACGCAATCATCGTGGCGTTGCTGCTGGCGGCTACGGACCGCAACGACGCGACGCTTGGCGCGTTCTAGTCTCCAAAACAATGTTGGGCCGGAGATTTTGCGACGATGCCAGTCGTTCCGCACAACTTTAACTATTTCGGCGCCTTCGCGTTGCTGTTGAAGCCCGAGTCAATCGGCAGTGTATCGATTGACGAGTGCTGGGACACGGAGCTGGAAGAGGCGTCCGAATATCTCCACGCGCTGCTTCATTTTTTGGAAGACGACCGCACCGTGAACCGAGCGGCGTTTCCGAGCCCGATGGTGGTCCAGGTGCTCGGCGGCGATCCGTTCCTTCGCAGCGATGATCTGTTCAGCCTTCTCAGCATTCTTCCTGCAAATCAGTTTTTAGTAGAAGTTTGCACCGCCGGACTTTGGTTAAAGGAAACGGTTGATATCGCTGCAATGCTCGATCGGTTCCAAGGAAAATTTCAAGTGCTGGTTTTGGATACCAGTAGTGCATTGCTTGAAACGATCGGGGTAGAACGCGTCGAGCAATTGATTATCGAGGGGCGCAAGCGTCGCTTGGGAATTCATGTTCGTTGCGGAGTCTCAAGCGACGCTCCTTTTCCGATGCAGTTGCTCGCCCTCGAAGCCATGAATGATGACACTTCAATCACGTTGGCCGTGCCACTAACGGAATCGTTGAAAGCTGGTACGGCCGTGCTTTCCGAGACGCCGCCGCTGAGACGACGCTGTGCGGAATCGTTTGTCTTCCTGGTGACACCCGGTGGCGACGTTTATCCATGTTCCCGCGGCGCTGGTTTGCCGGACTTGCGAATCGGCTGTCTGAAGACGGAATCAATTTCGGAAATTCTCCAGCGCGTGCGGCCGAGTGTGTCGCTGCGCCATCTGCGCGACTATGGACCATTTGCTTTGTATGACGCGGCGCGC
>DATENN010000187.1:0-8016 GCA_035275045.1 Pyrinomonadaceae bacterium | reverse complement strand
CAGCCGGCTTTGCTTTTCACTTATCTGTTGCGCTCGGCGTTGTCGTCGCGAGGCGTTATCGTTGCGGGCAAGAGTCGAAGCATTGACAGCCGCTCCGGAGAGAGTCTCGTTCCCAGAAATGGACCACCTGGGCAACTCGTTGAGTTAACCATGCTCGAATCAGTGCCGCTCAGCGTGATTGCGGCACAGACGTTGAAGCCCAGCCAGAATCTTTACACCGAATTAATCCTGCGCACGCTGGGTCGCGTAACGCCACCAATTCTTAACCTGCCACGGACGAGCGCACTTGATGATTCAAGTGAGCAAAACGAGATGCCCTCGTTGGCGCGCACCAGCGAGTCCGACGGCATCGAGGTTGTGAAAAGCTTTCTGACGCAGGCGGGCTTGGATCCGTCCGCATTAAATCTTACGGACGCGTCGGGACTTTCGCGCAACGATTTGATCACAGCCGATGCCACCATCGAGTTGCTGAGCTACATGCGCAAACACCGTTACGCGCAGGCATTCCGCGACGCGTTGCCGATTGCCGGCGTCGATGGCACGTTGCGCAATCGCATGAAAGGCACAGCGGCGCAGAATAATCTGCGAGCAAAGACCGGAACGCTTAGCTCAGCTGCCAGTCTTTCTGGTTACGTAACGACAGCATCAGGCGAGGAGCTCGCCTTTTCTATCATCGTTAATAACTACGTTGATTCGCGTTTTAATCCCTTGTCTGTGATTGATCCGATCGCAGTTCTGCTGGCCAATTTCAACGGCCGTTCCTAGTTCATGCCAATCTCTTTTATGAAATTCCACGGCTTTGGCAACGACTACATCGTTGTCGAGGCGGGGCAGTTTGCGGCCACGGACAAGCTCGGTGAATTCGCAAAAAGCATTTGCAACCGCCACTACGGAGCCGGGGCGGATGGCATTGCTGTGGTCAGCAGTAGCAACGAGGCTTCTGCAGATTTCCGCGTGCGGATTTTCAATCCTGATGGTAGCGAAGCAAATCTTTCGGGCAATGGGACTCGTTGCGCGGCAGCTTATCTGCATCATCAAAACCTCTGGTCTGATAAAGAACTGCGTTTGATTACGCGCGCCGGCGTCAAGCGATACGTTTTGCTGGAAGCCGAAGATGGGCGGTACGTTTTCGATTCGGAGTTAGGTCACCCACATTTTGATTCAGCCTCGATCCCGATGGTTACTTCCGAACTTCTGGACCAGGTTGTTGACTACCCGTTGCCGGTTGAGGGCAAAACGTTCCGCGTGACCGCACTGCAAATGGGGAATCCGAACTGTTGCCTTTTCACAGATGATTTCGAATCGCTGGAGTGGCGCTCAATTGGCCGAGCGATTGAGAGTCATGAACAGTTTCCGGAACGGACCAACGTGACCTTTATTCGAGTTCAGGATCGAAACAACATCGAACTGCGTATCTGGGAACGTGGTGTCGGCGAGACAACCGCGTCGGGAACGTGCTCTTGTGCTGCGGCTGTAGCCTCAATGGTACAACAACAAACCGAACGCACAGTCGAGGTCCATATGCCCGGCGGGCGCGCAAAAATACAGTGGCGTGACGATGGAGAGGTTGTAATTACCGGCGCCGCTGAAGTAATTTATGCGGGCCAATGGCTGCTATGAGCTAAGCGCAAAACTTTTTGCCCGACGAACTCCCCCAATGAACTCTCTCCGCCCGCCGCATTCCGGTTTTCTTCTCAAATTTTTATGGGCTTCTGCCATCTTTGCGGCAGCCGTCCTGGTCCTGAACTCGTCCGGTTGCGGAGCAAAGTTCGTCAAGGAAACGGCAGCGGAACCTCTGATCGTCCACCCGCCTCCCTCAGCGCCCGTTGAATTGCCAACCTGGTTTGGGAACCCGGCGCGAAACTTTTACGGCACTGGTCCATGGTCCAACAAACCGCTTGAAGTGGTTTGGGACTTCAAAACGGAATGGGCCAGCGGACGCCTCCACAAAGATTTATGGGCCGGTTCCGGTTGGCCGGGTCAACCTGCAATCGTGGGGAATCGCGTTTATTTCGGTTCGGCGGGTGCGCGCGTCTATGCGTTGAATACGAACGACGGTTCCGTCATTTGGTCTTACAAAACCGGCGATAGCGCGAAATCGTCACCAGCAATTTCCGGCGATCGTTTGGTGATTGGAAATCTCGACAACAGCATTTATTGCCTGAATACGGACGACGGTTCGTTGGTCTGGCAGTACAAAACCGGATTCGAAACTGATTCGTCTCCCGCAATTATCGACGGCCGCGTCTACATTGGTGGCGAGGACGGCTTTTATTATTGTCTTAACCTCGCGGATGGGGCGCTTATCTACAAACAACCGCTGGCTGGTTCCGTCGAAGGCGGTTCCACGATTGTCAACGGGCGCATATTTGTGGCAACGGAAGCCGGCCATCTCTATTGCCTGAAGCAGGATGATGGATCCGTCATTTGGAAAGCGGGCATCGGCGCGGATTCAAATTCGACACCCGCCGTGGCTCGCGATTTCGTTTATACGGCGGCCGAAGACGGCGCCGTTTATGCCTTCAAGGTTGAAGACGGCAGCCCGGCATGGCGGCATCAGGTCGACGGGGGCTTGAACCTTAATACAAAAGAGAAAACGGGTTTTTGGTCCAGTCCCGTGGTAGTCGACAGCCGGCTCTTCATTGGCTCAAATAACGGTTATCTGTATTGCTTATCGGCCACTGACGGCCAACAGGTCTGGGCATATCTGGCTCGAGCGGCGATCTGGGGCAGCTCGCCCGTCGTTGAAGGTCGTGTGATTTTTGGGGACAAGGCTGGTTGGATTTATGCGCTGGCGGCAACAGATGGCAAGCTCGTTTCTGAGATTCAGATTGGCGAGAACATCGACGCAACTCCGGCAGTTATGAACGGCCGAATTTATGTCGGGGCGTTTAATGGAAAGTTTTACTGCCTAAAGTAATAGCGCAAACTCCTATTTGCGAAGCTTGTTACCATGAAAACTGAAGTTTGCCCTTCAGATGCTCATTTATCTCGTAGACAACACCATCGAAAATCAGGGTGACAGCCCCCGCGAACTGCGTGCGGTCCTTGGCCGCATGCGCGAAGGAATCGAAATCCTGACTGAGCCCTTTCACTCGGTTTCACTCAAGCGGATCAATTCCCTCAAGCCTTCCCACATCATTCTGAGCGGTCAAAGCCATCCCTGGGATCGATATTCGGCTGACTCGCTAGTCGGCGTTTTTGAGGTAATTAAGAAAGCCCGGCAGCCTATCCTGGGCGTTTGCGGCGGACACCAGCAGATGGCGCTCGCGTTTGGCGCGGACGTGGACCTGATGGCCAGACTCGAACCGGGCGAAGGTTATACCGGGGCGAAGCGCGAACGCGGATTCTTTCCGGTTCAAACGGACGGCAAGGGGATCTTCAAGAATTTGCCGCGCGAGATCACAGTCTGGCACTCTCACTTCGACGAGGTGAAGAAGCTGCCGGGGGGATTCCGGGCTACCGCGTGGAACGAAAACTCACCAATTCAGGCAATGCAGCATGAGACTCGACCGTTATTCGGCGTCCAGTTTCACCCCGAGCTTTTTGACGATGAACATCCTGACGGGCGCCAGGTCGTCGAGAATTTCCTCTCTCTGAGGGCGTCATAAGCGGGCGGCGACGGTTTTTTCGTCCGAAATAAGTCACAGTATTTCAATATTTAGGCCCAAAGGGTCGCAATTGGGTTGGTTTTTGGCCGCATCTCGCCTGGACTGACCCTGGTCGCTGTGCTAGTTTCCTTGCCATCAAGCGGGGTGTTCTACCCCGTTTTTTCTTTTGTGGGCCTGGCGGTATTCAACGCATGCATCAAGGATGCAAGCCCCCAACTTCGGCTGACGCAGTTCCAAACTCCTTGAGCCGGAGGTCGAGTCATAGGAAAGAACGGACTCGCGCAGGGCGTTGAAACCATAACTAACAAAATCGGACGGAGACCCGACGTATGACAGCAATAATTTGCCGGAGCATGGCAATTGTGTTCGTGCTTCTGTTTGGCTTGATCGTTTTCTCAGCAAAACCTTCAATAGCGGAAACGCTTCTCTCACCTTTCACCGAACAAAAAGAAGACGCCGGCGGTTCTCAAGGCAAAGCCGCAGAACCAGCGGAGGCAACGACTGCGGAAGCGATTACAAAGTCGGTCGCTGCTCCGGCGAGTAATTACATCGCTACCGCGTATAGCCTAAGAGGCAGAACTGCCAGTGGGCGCATGGTCACTCGCGGACTTATTGCAGCCGATCCTCGAGTGCTACCGCTTGGCTCTCGTGTTCGCCTGGAACATCCCGGTTATTCCGGTGAATACCTGGTTGCGGACACCGGTGGCATGATTCGCGGCCGTCGCATCGACATTTGGACCCCAACCTCGCGCGAAGCGATGCGCTTTGGCCGGCGGTCGGTGAAATTGACCGTGCTTAGTTATGGCGGTCGGCGAGCGAAACAGGGCAAAGGCTAATCAAGTCACCAGCGATATAAGCGGGCAGGAGGTCAACCCTTCTGCCTTTTTTATTTTGTTACACACCGAGCCGCACGAAGGGTTCAAACCATGCGCTACCTCAAGGGCGAAGTCGCAAATTTTCGATGCGGTCGTGATAACATGCCCGCAATCCAAATCAGTTCGCGAGCTTATGCAAGTAAGTCGACAACCGTCTGCAAACAATCTCGAGGTTCCGGCAGCCGAGCCGTTGGTGGAAGTAACGCGAGGCGCGATTACCGAATCCCGCCATCGCGGGCATGTGATTGCCGTCGAGCCAAACGGTCGCATCGTCGCGCAGCTCGGCGCCCCGGAAACTGTGACCTTTCTCCGTTCGTCCGCGAAACCGCATCAGGCTATCCCGCTGATTACTTCTGGCGCTGCCGACCATTTCGGCTTTAGCGAAAGCGAGGTAGCTCTCGCTTGCGCTTCGCACAGCGGCGAACCAATCCACACCAAATTAGCCGCGTCGATGTTGCGAAAAATCGGGCTCGGACCTGAAGCGTTGAAGTGCGGTATCCACGAACCGTTCAGTCCGGAAGAGACAGCGAAATTACGACGGGCCGGCGAAGCGCCAAACGTTTTGCAGAACAACTGTTCGGGAAAACACGCGGGAATGCTCGCGTTGGCCGTACACCTGGGCGCTCCGGTTGAGAATTACTACGAACCGGGGCACCCGGTGCAACTGGCGATCGGTAGGGTGGTGTCAGAATTCGCAGCTATTCCAATCGAAGACATTTCGGTTGGAGTCGATGGGTGTGGAGTGCCCGTTTTTGGCGTTACGGTTAAAGCGATGGCTTTGATGTACGCGCGGCTGGTGAATCCGGCCAGCAACTTTGATGAACCGACGCGTGCCGCTTGCCGGCGAATAGTGGAAGCGATGACTGCACACCCAGAAGTTATCGGAGGGACGACTGAACGCCTCGATACCGAGATGATGCGCGCTGCCGGTGGGCGTCTAATCTCGAAAGTTGGCGCGGAAGGTGTTTACACCGTGGGCGTTCTGCCTTGCGAAGACTGGCCCAACGGATTTGGGCTGGCGCTGAAGATAGAAGATGGCGACGATCATCGAGCGCGCCCAACGGTGGTGATTGAATCTCTACGCCAACTGGGCGTGCTCGCCGACGAATCGCTCGAGGCAGTTGCGCGCTATGCGTTCTTCCCCGTCAAAAACCGCCGCGGCGACGTGGTTGGCGAAGTACGCGCAGGTTTCAAGCTGAACGTCGCATCACAACAAGCTGATGAGTAGTACGGAACTTTCTCAAACGAATCGCAACAACGGAGACAACGAGACCGCCCAGGGGCCTCGCCTTGACCGTGATTCCACCGGGAAGCCGGACCTCGATTCAGTGCCCGACGTCATTCAATGGTTTCTTGACTTCGATCAGCGCGTCGCCATCGTAAAGCACCCGAATGTCGAAGAAGTCTTTCAGTGGAAGCAGCAACATTCGCAAGCTGCCGGTGAACAAGTTTTCGCATTTAACCGCGCCGAGGATCGCCTCGCTATCGGCATTCTTCAAGCCTTGGCCGAACACGGATCTGAGCATGAACTACATGAGTGGATTAGCCAGCTTTTGAATGCTTTGAATATCGCATCGAAAGCCAATGAAGCGACTGCTTCGGCCTACGCGCTCGATCTGGAGGCCGGCGGTTCGGTAGTTAGAGAAGCCGATAAAATTCCTTCCGAGCGGGGCCGCAACAATTTTCTCCTCAACTGCTGGATCGAGACACTGTGCACGGCCGAAGCCCGCGTCCTCGGCTGGTTGTACCAGGAATTGTACGGCCGGCCATTCGCTCCCGAGTCGGCAGACGCGCTATGAACGATGCCCTGCGCGCCCTTTTTCCCGTCACCCGGCATTACAACTACCTCAATCACGCAGCTGTTTCCGCGCCGCCACTGCCAACGATTGCCGCAATTGAAAGTCAACTCGCCGACGTTAACCAAAATGGTTCACTGAATTTTCGCAAATGGCTGGCGACTAAAGAACGGACCCGTCATTTGCTCGCCGCGCTGCTGGGCGCAAGAGCCGAACAAGTGGCGTTCATGCGCAATACTTCGGACGGATTATCTACGATTGCCAACGGTTTGGCGTGGAAAGCGGCCGACAACCTCGTAACCTTTCGCAACGAATTCTCTTCAAATATTTATCCCTGGTTGCGGCTGCGCGAAGCGCTTGGGGTCGAAATACGGATAGCCGAAGAGCGCAAAGGTCGCGTGGACACAGAAGAGTTAATTTCCTTGATTGATGCCAAAACACGAGTGGTTGCGATTAGCTATGTTCAGTATGCTTCGGGCTTTCGCGCAGATCTTGAACGGCTGGGGCGCGCCGCCCGGGCGCACGATGCATTGCTGGTGGTGGACGTAATTCAGGGACTTGGTGCGCTTCCAATCGATGTAACCGCGCAATTGATCGACGCGGCCGCAGGCGCCGGGCACAAGTGGCTGTTAACGCCTGAGGGCGTCGGTTTCCTGTATTTGTCCGATCGAGCGCGCGAGCGAATTCAACCGACGCTGGTGGGCTGGGTTAGCGTGCCAAATCCGGACGACTACAATAATTGGTCTCAGGGTTGGAATCGCGGCACATTACCGTGGGAGACAGGCACTGCGCCCATCAGTCTCATCCATGGACTCGAACAAAGCCTTACACTTTTGACCGAGACTGGAATCGATCGGATTGCGGATTATCTTTCGTCGCTGACGGACCACCTGTGCGAACGTCTGGCGAACAAGCCTTATGACGTTGTTAGCAGTCGTAGGCCAGCTGAGAAATCGCAAATCGTTTGCATTCAACACCCGGCCGGCCTAACTCCGCTTCAACTTTACAACCATCTCAAGGATCACGGCGTCGTTACTGCGCCTCGAGGTGATCGCCTGCGCATTTCGCCGCACCTCTATAACACCATTGATGAGATTGATCAGCTAGTCGCGGAACTTCCGTGAAGCCGCAGAGCCGAGCGATTTTAAGTCGCGATAATTTGGGTGCTGTATTGAAGATGTACGAGCCTGCATTGATCGATAGCGCACAATTAAATCCCAATCATGCGCGATTCATAAGAAAATGCAGGATAGCTTCGAGTGATAACCCACCGGCCTTGTTGGCACGGTCATTGCCAAGAGAGAAACGAAACAAGAAGGGTATAAAGGGTAAATCGGGTCAGGCTCAGAGATTGTGGTGAGTGGAAGCTTTGGGGGAGGCGTCCTCTCACGATTGAAAAAGCAGGCGGTGACTCTTTCGGGGGAACGGAGTTGACGTTTTGCACACAGTCGATGGGCAATCATTGCGAGGCTGCTGATTTCCGTCCTGAAGGGGCTTGGGGGAGCCTCCCAGGAAGATCAGCAGCCCGCATTAGTTTTGATGTCCGATAAGCTTTAGTCTCGTCGCGATTGCACGACGAACTGGGTTTATCGGACATTTTAATGCCCCGGTCCAAGTAGCCTGGCTGGGTCGGTCTCAGGCGTCAGCTCGTCGAGGTTGAGTCTCAACATCCCACCCGCATCACTGTAGGCTTCAACATTCCGAGTTCGCGCGCGCCGTCGGCTAAAGAGAATC
>DATENN010000186.1:0-32000 GCA_035275045.1 Pyrinomonadaceae bacterium | reverse complement strand
CCACGGAGTTTGGGCGATGCCGTGCGTGTAAACCACCTCGTTGACCATTGTGGTGCCCGCATGAATTCGTTCCGCGATCCGCTTTCCTTTAGCGATATTCCGTGTCCAAACGCTGGCAGTCAGCCCGTACAAGCTGTCGTTCGCAAGCTCAACTGCTTCTTCATCGGTTCTGAATGTCATTATTGGTAATACAGGGCCAAAGGTTTCGTCGCGCATTATTGTCATACGATGATCGACGTTTGTTAAGACTGTTGGTTCATAAAACAAGCCATTCTGGTTTGCTGTTCGCCGTCCTCCCGTCAGAATGTGCGCGCCTTGTTGCCTGGCGTCCTCGACATGCTCACTGACGATCTGCAACTGCCTCTCGTTCGACATCGCACCTACTTCATTATTGATCCCGGCGCCTTGCCTAAGCGTTTTAGTCTCGGCCACGACCTGTTCAATGAAGTTACGAGCGATTGATTCATGCACGTAACACCGCTCGACTGACGCGCAAGCCTGTCCGGAATTTGCGAACGCGCCCCAGACTGCGCCGCGCGCCGCGATTGCGATGTCGGCATCCGCTAAAACGATCATAGGGTCTTTGCCACCGAGCTCCAGCACAACGGGCGTCAAATATTCTGCGGCTTTCGCAGCCACGCGTTTGCCGGTGGCGACGCTACCGGTGAACATAATCTTGTCAACACGCGCATCAATCAATGCGGCGCCGGTCGAACCATCGCCGGTGACGATCTCAAGAAGATGTGCGGGTAAACCGGCCCGCTGAAAAATGTCGCCGATCTTTATAGCAATCAGTGGTGTTAGTTCGCTCGGCTTTAAAACGACGGCATTGCCCGCCATGAGCGCCATCACAATTTCCTGCGCCGGTGTCGCCAGTGGAAAGTTCCAGGGTGAAATGATTCCGATGACACCCAACGGCTTAAAGACAATGCGCGACGAGCGGCCCATGAAAGCGTATTGGCCTACATCGATCTTTTGGGGCTCGAGCAGATGTTCCGCTTGCTGTGCAAAGTAATGTATCGCATCCAGCGTGGGCACGATCTCCATCGACAGAGCTTCAGCCGGGGGCTTGCCTGTTTCCCTTGAAATTAGATTCACAATTTCGTCTCGTTCATCGAGCAGAATTTTTCTTGCGCTCAGGACAATTTTCCGCCGCTCGCGAAATGATAGTTTTGCCCAAGCTGGTTGAGCTTCACGCGCGCGTTGGACGGCTTGGTAAACTTCGTCTGCGGCATGCAGTGGCGCCCGGCCAATCTCAGCGCCGGTCGCGGGATCGTAAGAAATGATTTCTCTTGGCGGTGCGGCCAGCGGTGGTAACGTCTGAACACTCATTTGTTGTTGATTATCCAACAAACCGTGTACGGCAGCCAGCGGTTTCGCGAACGCCTGCGCCGGTCAATTTCTTTTCTTCCGAACTCCTCCGGTACAATAGCGTCCCCAACCGCCAAAAAATTAAGGAGTGTCAGTTAATGATCCGTCCGCAACTAGCCGAGTTCATGCGGCGCATGGACCAAAAGTCAGTCGCAATTATTCCCAGCGCGCGCGAAGCTACGCGCTCAAACGACACGCAGTACCGCTTCCGGCAGGACTCAGATTTTTTGTACTTAACAGGTTTTGACGAACCGGATTCGATAGCTGTAATCGCGCCCGGCCGCGAGCAGAAGTACATCTTGTTTGTTCGGCCGCGCGATCCCGCCCAGGAGATATGGGTCGGACGGCGCGCCGGTGTTGAAGGTGCGAAGTCAGAGTTTGGCGCTGACGAAGCATTTCCGATTGCTGATTTCGAGGCAAAGCTTCAGGACTTTTTGGATGGCGCTGAGAAACTTTATTACCGGCTGGGCGTCCAGACGAAACTGGACAACATCATCATCAGCAAGATCGCTGAAATGCGCGCGCTGAATCGGAAACCAATTCACCCGCCACGCACAATTATCGACCCGGCCACAATCGTTCACGAGCTGCGCGTGATCAAGAGCGATGAAGAAATTGAATTGATGCAAAAGGCCGCCGACATCGCCGCCGCAGCACATGTTGAAGCGATGAAGGCGGTGCGCGCGGGTATGAAAGAGTATGAAGTCGAAGCGTTAGTCGAAAGAATTTTCCGCGAGCAGGGCGCGTCTGGTCCGTCTTACACTTCGATCGTCGGCGCTGGTCCAAATGCCACCGTGCTCCACTACATCAACAACGACGGTGAACTGCGCGACGGCGAGTTGCTGCTAATCGACGCCGGCGCGGAATACAAAGGTTACGCGTCCGACATTACGCGAACGTTTCCCATCAACGGACGCTACAGCCCCGCCCAGCGAGAAATTTATGATCTGGTATTGAAAGCGCAGGAAGCCTGCGTTGATATGGTGCGGCCGGGCACTACTCATGATCAATTAAAACAGCGCTCAGTTGAGATTTTGACCGAGGGGATGGTTGAACTAGGACTGCTGAAGGGTGATCCGAAAAAGTTAATTGAAGAGAAAAAGCACGAACAGTTTTACATGCATGGGCTTGGCCACCTTCTGGGTATCGATGTGCACGACGTTGGTGTCTATTACTACGAAAAAGAATCGCGGGGGCTCGAGCCGGGTGTGGTAATGACGGTTGAGCCTGGAATTTACGTGGCCCCCGACACCAAAGACATTCCGGAAAAATATCTTGGCATCGGCGTGCGCATCGAAGACGACGTGCTGTGCACCAACAATGGCCCACGAGTGCTGACTACGAAAGTGCCGAAGCAAGCGGAAGAGATTGAGGCGCTGATGGCTGGGTAGCAGAGTGCGCGCGAGGAGTCGACGAACGCATATATCATTCGTCATTTGACATTTCTCATTTGTAATTGAAACACCGTGGAACCAACGGCATCGTTGGAAACGTTTGCACTCACCTATGATTAAAAACCTGCAACGCGCTCGAGTTCAAATGACAAACGATAAACGTCCAATGATGAATGATATATCTTCGTTTTGCTTCTTGAACAAGTCAAAACCTACTCAGGCGAAAGCTCGGCAACGATTTCCTTAACCACTTCCCGACCGCGCGAAACTTCATCCGGCTTAAATGAAATGGCGCCCACCACTGCATGCCCACCGCCGCCATATCGTTCACATATCTTTGCGATGTTGTGAGTGCGCGGCCGAGGCGCCCATGGATTGGAACCTACGGAGATTTTCGTTCGTTGACTGCCACGCGTGAGAGCGACTGAATAAGTCGTGTCGGGATACAAATAATAAGGAATGAATTTATTGAAGCCTTCGTACCCCTCATCCACCAGATCGAACTGCACTACGCCGTTTTCATAAACTGCTTTGCGCTGCACCGCCTCGAGCGTTTCCCGATGCTGCTGCAGGATTGGTTGAAAGCGCCGTTGTACTTCGTCGCCAGTCGCTACTTCATCTAGCCCGTTAACAGATAATTCGCGAATGATGGTCTCGACGAAATTGTCGTCCGGATCAGATTCGATTACCTGCATCAGTTGCAGCGCCGGCTCTTTCAACTCGACGCATTGCGCCGCTGATTGGTACAACGCGCCATCAATTATGTGCGCCCATTCCACCAGCGATCCCACTGCTGACGCGTCATAACCAAACTTTGACTGGGCAACATCGGCGATGAATTCCGTGCACGATTTCCGGGTTGCGTCGAGAAATTTTTTGCCGGACGTATCGGCTCGAAAATGAGCTTCGTCTTCGGGAGTTAGAAAGGCAGACTGGTGATGATCGAACCACCAAGTCAACTTGTCTGTGGCCGCATACTTGAAATCGACGATTGCGTTTTCGTCGCCGTCCAACAAATCTAAATCGAAAAGGTTTCCAGGCCGGTGCAGCAAGCCGCCGTAGTTTACATCCGCGTTTGGCTGAATTCGCTGTTTATAAAAGCGCGTGAAGACTGCCGCCGAAGCCACACCATCAAAGCAATGACCGTGATAAAGGAGACGAAGTTTCATAAGTTAAGGCCGGCAACCTCAGTTCGTTTCACGACTAAGGTTTCGGCGACACAAAGAGCCGGCAATAGTAGCAATCGAACTCCAAAATCGTAAATCTTGACCAAACAAAAAAGAGAGCGGACCCGAATGGTCCGCTCCCTTGCTTCGCGCCGGAGGCGTGGTTGCGTGCAAGACGCCGTGCCAGACTAATTCTTACACGGCTCAATGGCTGCTGCTGTCTTGGTATTCAGTCGATCAGATATAAACTTGTCAACATCCGCCTCGATCAGCTCGCCGTTGACCACCCACGCCTTTTCCGTCAACACATCGCCTTGTTTCATAACTGAAGCCGGCTCAAGAAAGATGTTCCACGGTGAGCCCCAGCGGCGCGTGTCGCCCGTCAATTGGCGATAAGCAAAATGCGCGGTCTTCTCGCGATCGTCGCGACTCTCAGAGTCACTAACGACCGGATAAGGCGCGCCCTCTGGTCCAAAAAAGTTACTGACCGCGTCGCGGGTGCCGTATTCGCTGACACCGATGACCTGGAAACCCTGGTCTTTATATTTCTCAAACAGCTTGGCAGCGACGGGCGCTTCATTGCGCCAGTTCGGGCACCAGGGAGCGAAATAAACAACCATCACCAGTTTCTTACCCTGCATTAGTGACCGCAGATCGACGGGCTTATTATCTTTCAGACTGTTCAGCGTCCAGTTCTTGTAATTCACCGTCTTCTCAACCAGCGGCGAGTATTCATGGCCTGCCTGTGAAGGCGCCGCAACGGGAGTTTGCGCTGGAACCGGGGATGGAGTCTGCGCTGGTGTTTGCGCCAAAGCGGGCGCCACAAAAAATAAGAATGCAAGAACGGTAAATGTTTTCATGTTCACTACTCCCAAAAACTAATTTTCGTTTCTCGCGGTCGCGGCAGCTTCGTCCAGCAGCGGCTTGACTGCCGCTTCCCAACCTTCGCGATCGCGCGCGCCTATAATCCGCTGGCGAATACGCCCGTCGCGATCGATCAGGTACGTCGTCGGCAAAGGCGTGCCGCCAAACTTCTGTTTTGCTTCGTCGCTACCGACCAGGACCTGGTACTCAAACTTCCGAACGTCTTTTTCGTATTCGACAACACCAGCAGCCGTGTCTTCAAGCGAGGCCCCGACAATCGTCAAACCGCGTGGTTGTAATTCCTTTTGCATCGCGTTAAGTACAGGAATTTCTTCGCGACATGGGATGCACCAGGTGGCCCAAAAATTCAGCAGCACTACCTGCCCGCGTAATTGTCCGAGCGTGAACTTCTCGCCTTTCAAAGTTTCAAACTGCACGTCCGGGGCCGGCTCGAAATTGTTGGACGAAGCAGTTGTAGTTGAAGTCGCCGGCGGCTTAACCTTGATCCAACCTTCCGCATTCGGCAAAAAAGCTGCGAGCTTTGAACTGGTTAACAACGTCGACTGCCCGCTCATTACTAATAATCCCACCACGATTAAGACCACGCCGGAAACAACTTCAACTTTGTGAAGGTGCTTGCGAAACTTGCCATAGAAGGCAAGAAACTGGTTGATGCCTAGCCCGGTCAACAAAAAAGGGACTGCTAACCCAGCGCTGTAAAATGCGGAAAGAATCAACCCACTGCGCCAGCCACCACTCGTTGCGGCCAAGCCAATTATGCCACCCAGAATCGGTCCGATACAGGGCGTCCAACCCGCGGCAAATGCAATTCCGAGCGTGAATGAACCGACCGCACCACGTGGTTTCTCGTTGGAAAAAAATCGCGTGTCTTTGTAAAGCGTCGAAATCTTCAACAGTCCAATAAGCTGAAGACCAAAAGCGATGATCACCAGGCCGCCAATCAAGCGAACCCAAAGATTATTGATGATCGCAGCGCCGATTAGTCCGGCGGTCGTGCCCAGTGCGAGAAAAATAACTGATAGACCAGCATTGAAAGCCAGCGAATTGAACATTACAGCGCGACGCGCATTTGCGCCGGAACCGCCTTCTTTCAACCGGTCGATGCTGACCCCCGACATCAGCGAAATGTAACCGGGCACGAGCGGAAGCACGCACGGCGAAAGGAATGACAAAATGCCGGCGATAAACGCAATCCCAATGGTGATATTTTGGTCCTGCATAAACTAATTTTTCGCGCTGGCTGCTTCGGTGTTCTTAAAGTCTTCGGTCATAACTTTGTCCAACATCTTGCCCAGCTCGGCGATTTCTTCCGGCTTCGCGCCCATCGAGATGTATCTTATCCTTCCCTGTCGATCGATCAGAAATGACATCGGGATCGTAAAAACTCCATAGTTGAGGTCGTTAACCGCCGTTTCGGCAACCGCGAATCCGTATGGCAAACGGTTCTTCTTTTTAAAATTCTGGAGATAGACTAGCTCCTCGCCATGCGTCGCGCGCCGGCCATCGGTTTCGCCCGAGTAAGTGGTCATGCCGAGGATCACCAGCCCCTTGTCTTTATACGCTGTGTACCACTGCTGCAATTTTGGGAAAGTGTAACGGCATGGACCACACCACGGCGCCCAAAAGTCCAACAACACCACCTGCCCGCGCAAATCGGCAAGCTTAACGGGCGCCTGATCGATCCATTGGGCCGCTACGATCTCAGGCAGCTTGCCTGTTTCGTCGCGCGGCGTTTCATTGAAAATGAAGTGCGGGTCCGCCGTGCGATCTAATCCGTTAAGTCGAATAGTGGCCAGACGCAAAAGATTTCCCGATGGCAACGTAACAGCAAGCCGCGTCAGATCCTTAACTGTCGCGATGGCCTCGTCCTTCTTATTTAGGTTTAAATACGCGTCCGACAAGAACGAGGCGGATTTAAAAAGCATGTCGTCACGACGAAACGCATTGATGCCACGATCAGGCACGACCAGTCGGGCAATCTTAACCATCTGCTGCGCGTGCGCGCTCATTTTTTCGTAGTCTTTATTCTTTTGCAGCAGTTCCGTAATCAGAGTTTCCATGCCGAACCACTCGGCAAGACTGCGCGGTTCGTCATTCGAATAATCAGTCACCGCTTGTTCTGCTTTAGGCAGGATTCCTTGTCGAGTGGCGTAAAGAACGGTAACGGCGCGCGCCAGTTGAGCGTTCTGTCCTTTGACCTTTGCATTAAGAAACTGGTCCATCGCGTCAAGTGCTAATTCGCCATTGCCGGCGAGATGCGCCAGCATGCCGAGGTAGAACTGGTCCATCTGCGACAAGGACGCGCGTGCGTGAATGACGGCGGCATACTTGGCTGCCAGATCTTTTTGTTCCTGCCGCGTTTTCTTATCGAGCTTTTCGTCGTAGCTTAGTTTTTGCTTATTGAACTCGGTAAATTTCTTATCGACATAAGTGTTTACTTCGTCGAACAAGATTGCAGCGGGGCGGCGATCAGTGTCATCACCGGTAACGGACGCTGCTTGTCCCCAGCCACGCGGCGCTGCGGCAACCAAAAGCAACAGAACTGCGAACACACTTTTGAAGATGTATTTCATTCGAGAAATGCTAGGCAGAGGGCAACAGCTGAAAACGGTCCGGCGAAAAAACTTGAGTTAGCGGAGAGACTTTGGCGTCAACTATCGCGTCGGCGAGCAATTCCGCGGTTATCGGCGTCAACAGGATACCGTTGCGATAATGACCGGTCGCATAGAAGACGCCACCAATTTCAGCACAAGCGCCCAGCACTGGCAAACCGTCCACAGCACGCGGCCGCAGGCCGGCCCACGAAGACATCAATGGCAAAGCAGCTACGCGAGGACTGATCTGCATTGCCGAGTTGACGATCGATTGAATACCCGCCGCCGTTACTCGTTTATCAAAACCCGCGTGCTCGCTGGTCGAACCGGCCAGTAAACGACCGTCGCGACGTGGCACCAGATAGCCGCCTGGTCCGTAGATCACGTGTTGAAAAATTTGCGGCGTCGCTTCAAAGCACACCATTTGACCGCGCACCGGCTCGATTCGTGGGTTAGGTAACTCGGGTGGCAAAAGATAGGTTGTCCACGCGCCGCTCGCCAGCACAACTTTTCCCGCGGCGATGAAACCAATGGAAGTCTCAACTCCCGTCACGCGCCGCCGGGCGACGTTCAGCGCTTCCACCGAAACACCCGTCATCATTTCTACGCCAAGCGCGTCGTTAGCGGCCGCGAGCGCGCTTACCAGCTTACGATTTTCAACCTGTCCGTCGAGTGGGAATCGCAAGGCGCCGCGAACGTCCCGCGAAATTGCAGTTTCAAACATACGGGCGTCTTCCGCCGACAATTTTTCAACCGCGAGTCCGGCACGCGACTGCCAGCGGTAACGATCTTCCAATTCATTTGCGTCGTCTTCGGTAAAAGCCAGATAAAGAGTACCCGTTGTTTCCAACTCAACGTCAATTCCGGTTTCTTCTTTAAGCGAGGCAGCGAAAGCTGGATAAAGATCGCGGCTCTGGCAGCAGAGTTGGAAAAAATCGTCGCTGCCATCAGCTTCAGCTTGTGGCGCCAGCATGCCGGCAGCAGCAGACGATGCTTCTGAACCGAGGCTCGATCGTTCGAGTACAACGATGTTGCGAACGCCGCGCTGTGCGAGCGCGCGCGCGATGCCAAGACCAATTACGCCGCCGCCGATAATTGCTACGTCGACTGTCTGTCTGAGTTCGTTCACGTGGTTTTGGGTCTCGGGGTCTTTGGTCTTTGGTCTTTGAACTATGTATCCTTAGCCGTTCAAAACAAAGACCAAAAGCCAAAGACCCAAGACTAATTCAATTTATGACGCATCGTATCACACTGATTCCGGGCGATGGCATTGGGCCGGAAGTCGCCTCAAACGTTGTGCGCATCATCGAAGCCGCGGGCGCCGAGATTGAATGGGAAACGCATTACGCCGGCGCGCAAGCAGTCGAAAAATTCGGTGAGACACTGCCAAAAGAGTTGCTTGAATCCATCAAACGCAACAAAGTCGCGTTGAAGGGTCCGGTGACTACGCCGATCGGAAAAGGCTTCACCTCAGTCAACGTCGGCCTGCGCAAAACGCTCGATCTTTACGCGAATGTTCGCCCTATTCGTGCGCTGCCAAATGTTCCCTGCCGCTATCCCGATCTCAGTTTAGTGATCGTGCGTGAGAACACCGAGAGTTTGTACGCAGGCCTCGAACACGTTGTTGTTCCAGGCGTGGTTGAAAGTTTAAAAATTATTACTGAGAAAGCGTCAACGCGGGTGGCGCGGTTCGCATTTGAGTTCGCGCGGCGCGAGGGCCGCAAAAAAATTACCTGCGGGCACAAAGCGAACATTATGAAGTTGTCGGACGGCCTTTTTCTGGAGTGCTTCAGAAAGGTTGCCGCCGACTATCCGGAAATTCAAGCTGACGACAAGATTATCGACAACGCCTGCATGCAACTTGTCATGCGGCCCGAACAGTTTGATGTGATGCTGTTGGAAAATCTTTACGGGGACATCGTTTCCGATTTGTGCGCTGGATTAATTGGTGGATTAGGTTTGGTGCCTGGGGCAAACATCGGTGAGCTTGGAGCAGTCTTTGAAGCGGTCCATGGATCAGCTCCCGACATCGCCGGTCAGGGCATTGCCAATCCAACTGCGCTTTTGCAATCAGGCGTGATGATGCTGCGCCACCTGGGTGAACGCGAAATAGCTGATCGAACGGAGAACGCAATGCTCGCCGTGTTTGAAGAAGGAAAGGTGCGCACAAAGGACATCGGCGGCACTGCAAAGACCGCGGAATTTGCCGACGCAATTATCGGAAAGATGAAATAAGGGACAGCGGGGCACGCGTCCGTTCCCAACTCCGAGATTCCAATCATTGAATTGTCATAACTTCTCTTGAAAGCCATTCGCGCATCGCAGTTCCACTCAAATAACATCGACTCCAGAATAGGAAGGGTGATTCACCGCCACTTTTTCTTTTGTTGGTCCATCCGGCTAGTTGTCTGTTTTTCCTTACTACTAATAGCCGGCCATGCGTCCGCCAAATCGCTAACGTGTTCGACCATAAAATCAAATCCCGACGCGTGGGTAGCAAAGAAAATAGACTCATTAGTCCGTAACGCGCACGCTGCTTACGACAGCGACCAGAACCTACCTGCCTATTACCGTGTGCTCGATGGCATAACCGGCACACTGGCAGGATGTCATCTCTCTGACAATGCAACGTTTGTCAATCGCCACAAAGCGTTCGTCGATTACGTCGCCACAATTGCACTGGAGCGGAATCCGAATCATCAGTTGGGCTTTAACGTCACTGATGCACAATACTTCGCCGACACGCGCGTGCTGGTACAGATTCCTGATTATTTATTGCAGCCGGACTTTCTTCGTCACGTGAGTCGTTGGCGCAGTCTGGATCAAGCCAAAAGTTATTTGCGATTGCTCAACCAAACGCGCGCCGTACCGGATCAGCTGGTTTTCTTCAGTTACATCTCTCGTCATCTGGGCACGCCTGACAACGACAACAGTTATCGGAGACTCTTGATCGTAGTTCCCGGCAATGTCGTGCAACGCGTGCCCGACAAATGGGTGCAATTTGGCCTGAGCGATCCGGGCCAAAGAATTCGCACTCGCAATGTTTCTGTTGTTGCCGCCAAAACGAACGGCGACGGAACGTTTGACGTTTATTTCAAAGACTACTTTCGTATCTATCGACGCGATGGCTCAATTGGGATCAAAGGCCGGTGGGAATTAGGCGAAGGAGACGACAACTGCGCGACGTGTCATAAAAGTGGCGTGCTGCCGATTTTTCCGGCTGCGGACAGTGTCGATCCGGCAGAGCAGGAAGCGGTAGAGATTGTGAACGCTCGCTTTCGCAGTTACGGTTCGCCGCGTTTTGGAAACTATTTTGACCAGACGAAGCTTGGACCAGGCCTTAGCGCCGCGAATCTGTATCAGCGTTTACAGCGCTTCGGAAACGACTTTCACGGGACGCAGGTTGGACGGGCGATGTCCTGCGAGTCCTGTCACAATCCGGATCGACTCGGATCACTAAGTTGGCCGATGGATTCGATGATTCTTCGTTCGTTTGTCAAAGGTGGTCAGATGCCGTTCGGGATCACGCTTGCCGATGCAGCGCGGCGCGAACTTTATGAAAAGTTGATCGAGGAATATTTTGCAGTTGACGATGTCAATCCGGGAATTCTACAGGCTTGGTTGCTTGGACGTCGAAACAGCCAACGATTCTAACGATTTGCATCCGGACGGCGGCGTTCACGACTGCGCATTGAATCGCGCTCCTGTTGAAATTGTGTCCACTGTTCCGGTGTCAGTACTTTTTGGAGTCGCTCGTCGGCTTGTTTACGGATCTCTTCGAAGCGCGGCTCTGATTCCTTACGCACAGTTTGTATCTGCGTTCTCGTCTCAGACAGGATTTGATGGACCTGGGTTTTTTGATCCGCGTTCAGTTGCAACCTATCGAGCATTCGCTCAAAACGCTGCTGCCGTCCCGCTTCGGCGCGGCCACGCGACCAGCGTTGAAAGCCGTTCAGCGCCAGCGCGCCCGCGGCCACTCCCAACACAAAGATCAGTAAGGCCGCGACCCGCACCTGCCATTTCGATTTGTTGGTAATGTCCATAATTACCTCGCGCCGGAATCGTCAGCCGCGTACAGCGTCGTCAATACCTGCGCATCCGACGCTTGCTCGTCCTGTAAATCGTTCTGATTCAAAATGATTTCCTCAGCCGAATAACCGTTGGGCACGGAAGCCTGTGCGGTGGACGACTGTCCTGCCGGCATCACAAAAGTGAGCACGGCAAGCAACGCAACCGTCGCCGTCATGGACGAAACGAGTGCGCCGGTCGATTGCCAAAGACGCTTGAAAACGGAGACTTCACTCTGTCGCTCACGCAAGGCTGCAAGTACGCGCGTATGGAAGAAAGGCGAAGGCTCGACATACTCGCTGGCTCGCATCTGCAACAGCGAACTCGAAACCGCTGCCACCTCGTAAGCGTGCTTGCAAGGTGCGCAGATGGTGATGTGCGATTCGATCGTCGCCTGTTCGTTTTCGCTCAGACTAAGAAAGGCGCGACTCTCAACCAAGTCGATGATGTGATTATTATTCATGCTTTCTCCCCTTTGCGCGCAGCGCGCGTCACCCTTAGCCCGCGGGCTTAGCTAACAATTTTTCGACTGCGGCCCGCATCTTTTTACGCGCGCGAAACGCCTGCACCTTAACCTTTGATTCCGACCAGCCGGTCAGCTCAGCAACTTCCTTCACGGAAGCATCCTCGCCGTCGATCAATGTTAAGACTACGCGATCTTCGGGCGGTAGATTTTCAAGTACGCGATCAGCCAGGTCGGCGGCGATGAAACTTCGCTCGTGCGAGCGGTGCCGTTCGGCGGCCACTTCACTCATTTGGCTATCAAGCCAGTTGCTTTCGTCTTCATTCAAATCCGCTGCTGCAAATTCCGGCCGCCGCCTGGCGCTGCGCAACATATTCAAACAGGTGTTGGTGGTAATGCGCGTCAACCAACCCTCCATCGAACCGCGTCCTTCAAACTTTCCCAGTTCAGTGAACGCTTTCATAAAAACTTCTTGTGCGGCCTCTTCAACTAAACTTCGCTGGCGAAAAAATTTACTCGCAAAGCGAAAAACTCTCGGACTGTAACGGCGCACGATTTCTGCGAATGCAGACTCGTCACCAGCTCGCGCGAGTTGCGCCAACTCAAGGTCGGTCCCATCTTCGTGACTGCCCTGTTCGTCGCTGATGGCCAGAAGCGTTCCTTTTTCGAAGTAGGGAAGGCGGGCTGAACGCTTTCCGGCCCGCCACCCTTCGCATAAAACACAGTTTACTGCTTCGGAGCTTCGCGACGCCCGCCGCGATGACCCTTGAAACCGCCTTCACCGTGCGCACTCTTGAACTGTTGACGCGCCTGTTCCAGCTGCGTCTTCTGTTCCGGAGTCAGAACGGTAAGCATTTCCTGATGCAGCCTGAATTGCTCGCCCATCAGTTTAGCCTGTAGGCCGGCAGCCTCAGTCAGTTTTTGCGTTGCCAGTGCTTCGTTGAACGTGCCGTTGTCGTTTGCCTGGCGCAGCTCCTGGCGTTTGGCCCGCAGCTGTTCACGCAAAGACTTAGTACGATCAGCAAAACTCTCGCGGATCGTCTTCATACGCGCTTTCTGATCATCAGTTAGATTCAGGTTTGCGAACATGCGGCCGCCCATAAAGCCACCGCGACCTTCGCCACCCTTACGATGCCCGCGCCATTCGGCGCGAGTTTTGTTCATGTCACCCTGGCCAGTTCCACCCGTTTGGGCGAAAGCAACCGAAGCAACCAAAGCAATGCTCGCCAGGGAGACTAGTGCAAGCATCTTAAAATTCGCGAATTTCTTCATCTGTTTCTCCTACCTTGTAAGTATTAAGAAGGCCCGTATTCGCCTCCCAACGTGCTAGACACCTGTCGCCGCAGGAAAGTTACAGAAATATCCACCAATTACGCAGATTACACAGATTATGCAGGTCCGATCGTGTTTTGGGTGAATTTCATGATGGGCGTAATCGGTGGATTCTTTGTAACCAATCGTGTCAGCACGGTGTCTGTCTCTTTGGCAAAGCTGCGGAGCGAAGATAACCAATGAAACAATTCATACCAGCGGGGATTTGGGCGGCCATTCTTACCTTATTCATCTGTGGCTTTGCTGCTGCTCAAACCCCTGCGACTGAAAAAGCCGCACCGGTCAGCGCCCTCATTACTTCAACCGAAGAATTCAAGGCCTCGAGCGCGAAATTAATCCCGCTTCAGGAAGCCGAGATAAAAGCGGCGAACGACAAACTGGAGCAGTTACGGCAACTGGTTGCCGAAGGGTTGGTCGCCCGGAATGAATTGGACGCCGGTGAAGCCGCCGTCAAGGCTGCGCAGGCGAAACTTGCTGCGACTAAACAGCAAATCGCTGACGCCGATCGGTTAATAGTCGAAACAAGAACTGCTGAAGAGCTCGCTAAGAAGCAGGCAGCACAGATGGCTGTCGCGCTGGCGCAAGCCAAAAAGGTTAAGAGCCTGACCATGCCAACGATGATGAGTTACAACGGCGTGGGCGCGTTCGTACTAGCAAACTTGCCAACAATTCAATCGTTCTTTTCTGACAAATTTGGACGCGCCTTACCTGTTAGTGCGCTAGGCCAGAGTTCGACGCACAACGCGTTGAATTATGATCACAGAAATGCGGTCGACGTGGCGCTGCGACCGGATAGTGTCGAAGGTCAAGCTCTAATTGCGTATCTGCAAAGCCGAGGCATTCCCTTCCTGGCTTTCCGCTCTGCGATTCCGGGCGTCGCCACCGGTCCTCACATTCATATCGGTAATCCGTCTCACCGGTTGTCATAAAACTCTGCTCGGTTCTGATTCGAATTCAAGTGCATCGTTTTGTGCCCCTGTTCCCGGCTACAGGCAACAAAAGGCCAACGAACGGTCACCATCGCAACACAAAAATCGCAAAGGTTCCACACTCTCGGGCCGAACGAACTGTTAGCAAAATAGGAGGCAAAATTGCAGGCGTTCCGGTGTAACCGATAGCTCGAGAAGGGTGTCTAGCAATACATGGCTACAGAATTTCCTAAAACTACGCATCTTCCTACCGCCGGTTTGTTTACGCCGGCGAGCGCCATCAATTGGATAAGGCAACACTTGACCGGTAACAGACGCTACGTTGCTGCTCTGTTGGGTATGGCATTGGTTGTCGCGGCTGGTTTTGCATTTCGCAGCCAGCAATCAAGCGCTGCTACCTACCTAACAGCGAAAGTTGAACGCGGCAATTTGCGAAACACGGTCACCGCCACGGGAACGTTGCAGGCTGTGACTACGGTCCAGGTTGGCAGTCAGGCTTCGGGCACAATCTCGGCGCTGTTTGCGGATTTCAATTCGAAGGTGAAAAAGGGCCAGGTCATTGCGCAACTTGATCCCTCAACGCTGCGCGCCCAGGTCGAGCAAGCGAGAGCAAATCTCGAGCAGGCACGCGCCGGGTTGACGCAGGCACGCGCAGCAGTAGCCAGCTCGCGTGCCGGCGTCAGCGATGCCCAGGCAAAGACACTGGCGGCCAAGTCCACAGTTCAAAACGAACAAGCCGGCGTCTCAGGCGCGAAAGCAAACCTCGCTGTTCTCAAGGCGCAGAGTGATGACGCGCTCAGCTACGTAAAACAGCAGGAATATTTGTTAAAGAGCGGCGTGATTGCGCAACGCGATTACGACATGGCAAATACCGCTTATAAAGCCGCGCTTGCTCGTTACGATCAGGCCGCGGCCCAGGTCAATCAGGCGGTCGTCAGTCAGCAATCCGCAGCCGGCTCGGGCATCGCCCAATCGCAGGCTCAATTACAGCAATCGCAGGCGCAGGTGCAACAGTCGCAGGCGCAAGTGGCCCAGGCCGAAGCGCAAGTGCAACAGGCTCAAGCCGCGCTAAACCTGGCGCAGATCAACTTAACGCACACAACTATTCAATCCCCGATCGACGGCATTGTCGTGTCGCGCGACGTGGACGTGGGCCAAACGGTCGCCGCCAGTCTTTCGGCGCCGACACTTTTTACGATTGCGAACAACCTTACGCAGATGCAGGTGATCGCCAACATCGATCAGGCCGACATCGGTTTGGTTGAGCAAGCGAAGAGCGTGCAATTTACCGTCGACGCATTTCCGGCCGACAACTTCACTGGAACTATTCAACAGATAAGACTGAATCCGGTGAACACTCAAAATGTCGTTACCTACAACGTAGTCATCGACGTCAGCAATCCGGAAGAAAAATTGAAGCCCGGCATGACTTCTAATCTGATCTTTACCATCGACGAACGAAACAATGTGTTGAAGGTTCCGAATGCTGCACTTCGCTTCCGACCGCAGGATGCGACTGCGAACTGGGATAGCAGCGGACAGAACTTTCGACAAGGCCGGCGAGCAGCTGCGAATGCGGGGGGCAACGCAGCCGGACAGTCGGCTACACCGGGAGCGGGACAAGGTGGCGCTCAAAGTGATCCCCAGCGCAATTTCGCGCCGCCTTCCGCACCGGTCCTTCCGGGACAGACTCGAATTGTTTGGGTGCTTGGTGCAGACCGCAAGCCGCAGGCACGACGGATCAAGGTGGGTTTAAGCGACGGTGTGTCAACTGAAGTTACCGAAGGCAACTTGCAGGAAGGTGAAGCTGTGATCACAAGCGAGAATCTGTCTTCGACATCGGGTAGCGCGACCCGAACGCAAGCCGCGCCAGGCTTTGGTGGTCAAAGAACGCCGGGCGCAGGAGGTAGACGGAACTAGGAAAGTTTCGGGTTTCGAGTTTCGGGTTTCGGGTCGGTCTGGAATCTTGAATCTTGAATATGGAATATGGACTCGAACAACAACCGTTGAAAGGAACTCGAAACCCGAAACCCGAAACCCTAAACTAAATCGCTTATGCAACAACTTGCCACAAATCAAATCACGTTAGTGCCGCCGGTCGCGCAACCGCAAGCCAACGAAGCGCCGGTGGTCATCTCCCTTGAGCATATCCATAAAACCTACACGATGGGTGACGTCGAGGTGCATGCGTTGCGTGGCGTGTCGTTGCAAATCCGGCGAGGCGAGTTCGTTGCCATCATGGGAACTTCGGGTTCGGGAAAATCAACCACCATGAACATCATCGGCTGCCTCGATCGCCCTACGAAGGGACATTATTTCCTTGATGGGCAGGACCTTTCGGAACTCTCCAAAGATCAGCGCGCCGACATTCGCAATCGCAAAATCGGGTTTGTCTTCCAGGGATTTAATCTGCTGTCGCGAACCTCGGCGCTCGAGAACGTTGAATTACCGATGCTATACGCCGGCGTAGAAACCGCGGAACGACACAGGCGCTCGCTGGCGGCGCTGGCGGCGGTCGGCTTGGCGGGCCGGGAAGGTAATCATCCCAACCAGTTGTCCGGCGGACAACAACAGCGTGTGGCAATTGCTCGGTCTTTGGTTAATCAGCCGGCGTTAATTCTGGCGGATGAGCCGACCGGTAATCTCGATTCGCGAACATCTATTGAAGTAATGGAAATCTTTCAGCGCTTGAATCGTGAACAAGGCATGACCCTGGTTCTGGTGACGCACGAACCGGACATTGCCGAGTATGCGGACCGCGTCATTGTATTTAAGGACGGCAAGATCAAGAGCGATTACAAAATTGAGTCGCAGAGAAATGCGACCGAAGAGCTGAAACGGCTGCCGCCGCTCGATGACGATGAAGACGACGAAGAAGAGCTGGTCGAATCTCAGTTCTCAAGTCCCCAGTTCTGAAATCGGAACAACTCAAGCGTGGGTCCTGAAACGTGAGACTTGAAGATAGTAAATAAGCAATGAACCTATTAATGATCATCAGAGTTGCCTTTCGAGCGTTGGTGCGCAACAAGATGCGCGCCACGCTGACTATGCTTGGCATCATCATTGGCGTGTCAGCCGTAATTGCGATGGTCAGCATCGGTCAGGGCGCACAGCAATCAGTTCAGAATCAAATCGCCAGCATCGGCACTAATCTGCTGTTCGTCAGTGCCGGCGCTCAGAATGTTGGCGGCGTTCGCACCGGAACGGGCGATACCGGAACGAATACATTGACGGTGGAAGATCTCGACGCGATCAAACGCGAGGTGCCCAGCGTCTCGATGGTCACGCCGGCCGTGAACACGCGGTCACAGCTAATTTTTGGCAGTCAGAACTGGAACACTCAGATTCAAGGCGTCAACGAGCAGTATCCCGAGATCAGAAAATGGAATGTTCAGGACGGTAGTTTCTTTACCGACGCCGACGTGCGCACGGCGGCGCGCGTCATTGTGGTCGGGCAGACGATCGCTGACAACCTATTCCCCGGAACGGATGCTGTTGGTCAGACTGTGCGCGTGAAGGATCTGCCTTTTCGCGTTGTCGGGGTAATGGCGCGCAAAGGCCAGGATCAACAGGGGCGCGACCAGGACGACACGGCGTTCGCTCCCTACACTTCGGTGCAAAAAAAGATTCTTGGTAGCCCGCGGGTGCAGATCGCTTACGTGTCGGCGATTTCGCAGGACGCCACCTACACCGCGCAAATGCAGATCGGTGATTTGCTGCGGCAGCGGCACAAGCTTGGACCGCGCGATGCGGATGATTTTTCAGTTCGAAACATGAGCGACATCGCCGAAGCTGCAAACGAAACCAACAGCATCATGACGATGTTATTAGCGAGTATCGCCAGCGTGTCGTTGCTGGTAGGCGGCATCGGCATCATGAACATCATGCTGGTTTCCGTGACTGAGCGGACGCGCGAAATTGGCATTCGAATGGCGATCGGCGCGCGTTCGTCTGCTGTGCGAACTCAGTTTTTGATCGAGTCAGTGGTGTTGAGTTTGACTGGAGGGATGGCCGGAATTCTGCTTGGCCTCGCCGTTTCGATTTTGATTCCTTATTTGCTGGGCTGGCCCACTGCGGTTTCGACGGCCGCTATTATTGGCTCAGTAATTTTCTCTGCCGCGGTGGGAATCTTCTTTGGCTACTACCCCGCGCGCAAAGCGGCGGCGCTCGATCCTATTGATGCGCTCAGGTATGAGTAGCGAGCATTCGCGTCGTGAGTTGAAGGCGAATGCTCGTTATTCATACCGCAGCGCTTCAATCGGATTTAGCCGTGCGGCTTTCCATGCCGGCCACAAACCGAACGTCAAACCCAGTCCCACCGACACCACAAAGCCCACAATCGGAGCCCACATCGGAATGTATGTCGGCATGATCGTTTGAATGATCAACGCGATCGCGCAACCGACTAAAATTCCGAGTATTCCCCCGAGGCCAGTCAGCGTCGCCGCTTCAATCAAAAATTGAAGGATGATGTCGCGTCGCCGCGCCCCAATCGCTTTGCGGACGCCAATCTCGCGCGTTCGTTCAGTCACGGAAACCAGCATGATGTTCATTACCCCGATTCCGCCGACTAAAAGTCCAACGCTGGAAATCGCGACCATCAGCGCAAATACGCCGCCGGTGATAGCGCCGAACTGCGAAATGATTTGTTCCGACGTAGAAATGCCAAAATTGTCGGGCGCGCCATAAGCGACTCGACGACGGCGTCGCAAGAGTTCTCTCACCTCTTCGACCGCCTGGTGCATTTGGCCGGGCCGCGCGTGGGCCATCACAAAATTGTCCTTCACTTCGGGGTATAACTTTCGCAGCGTTAGATATGGCATGTACACAGCCTTGTTCTCGTTGTTCGGATCCTCAGCCCCCACCAGAAAAACGTCGCGCTCGGCGAGTACGCCGACCACGCGATAGGCGCGTCCATTGATCGTGACTTCTTTGTCAACTGCATTTGAAAAAGGAAAAAGCGTGTTGGCTACGTCACGGCCGATGACCAGCACGTTCGCATGATGTTCGTCCTCAGCATCGTTGTAGTACCGGCCTTCCGCGATATTAGTCACCCCCATTTTGAAGTACGAAGGCGTCGCGCCCTGCACGGCGGCGTTGGTCATTTCAATGTCGTGATAGCGAACGTTTATGCGCTCAGTGAATGGACCACCAAAGAAATCTACCGGTGACATGAAGGCAGCCGAGTAAATGATTGATGGACATTCAGTGCCAATCGCCTCCGAGTCTTCGTAGCTCAAAGGCTTGCGCATCCGCTCTTCCTGCGTGGGATCGAAATTGAAACCAGGATCGAAGCGATAGATGTAGATTGAGTTTGTTCCGAACGACTCAATTTCTTTCGATACGCGCGCGTCAATTCCGGAGACGAAAGCAGCAATGACAATTACTGTCATGGTGCCGATAACAACGCCGACAATGGTCAACAGCGAACGCAGTTTGTGCTGCCACAGAGTATCGATACCCATGCGCAGGTTTTCGAAAATGTTGCTGTTGAAAAATTTCATGTCGTTCGCCCGGGTTTACCCGAATAAAAGGCGGCGAAAAAATTTTGCATTAGACAACGTAGCTTTCGCTCCGAATGGAGGAAACCGGTTGCACCTCCAACCTGAAACCGCGAATGTCAAACGAAAATTGGAAAATATCTTTTGCTTTTCCTCTGACGTTACTCCGCCCTTAGCGCTTCAATCGGATCCAGCTTTGCAGCGCGCCACGCCGGGTAAACTCCTGATGCAAGTCCCACCGAAGCAGAAACAATCAGCGCCACTGTTACGGCAAACAGCGGCAGCACCGTGGGCACTGGCGTTAGCACCGCAACCAGTTTCGCGAGCGCATAGGCGATCAAAATTCCGATCGCGCCGCCAAAGAGCGACAGCATGGTTGATTCAGCAAGAAATTGCTTCAGGATATCGATGCGCCGCGCGCCTATACTCTTGCGAATGCCGATTTCTTTGGTGCGCTCGGTGACGGACACCAGCATGATGTTCATGATCACGATGCCGCCGACCACGAGGGAAATTGACGTGATGCCGATTGCTGCCACCTGGATGGTGCCGAAGATCTGATCCCTCAATTCATTGATTGCTTTGGGAGTAATGATGCCGAAATTGTCCTGCTCCTCGCTGCTTAACTTTCGTCGCGTGCGCATAACAACGCGCGCTTCTTCCACCGCGTCGTCGTACGTTTGCGGACTGCTCGAGGTGACGCTGAGTGTTATCGAGCGACGCGAGCCATAAAAAGCAAGAAAGGTCGAGAGCGGCATCGAAGCGTACATATCCTGTGGCTGACCAAACACTGATCCTTTTGCTTTACCCACACCAATCACTTCAAACGGACGGCCATCGATTCGGATTATTTGGCCGAGCGGGTCCGCGGTAGGAAACAATTTGTCGGCCACATCTGCGCCGATAAAGGCCACGCTGCGACGGTTGTCTTCATCAATTTTCGCAAAGTAGCGGCCTTCGCGCGCTTCAATTCGTTGAATGTCTGCAATGTTGGGTGTGGTCGCGCTGACGTGAACGCGCGAGAGATTTGTCGAGCCAAACTTCACCTCGCCCGCCGCGTCTTCCTGCGCGCCCACGTCTTGAATCACACCGCCACGAGCCAGCAGTGCTGCAGCATCGTCGAGGGTCACGTCTTTGTTTCGCCGGCGCGCCGCGTTAAGCGCAGCGACACTCGAGAAATCCTCAATCGAATATTTTTGTACAGCAAAGGCGTTGGTCCCGATGTTCGCAATTTTTTCGTCAACGTAGGAATTGAAGCCTTCGATCAGCGAGACGACCACAATTACCGTAGCCACGCCAAAGATCACGCCAAGCAAAGTCAGAAACGAACGCAGTTTATGCGCAAGTATCGCGGCCAGTGCGAGTTTGAGGGCTTCAAGAAATGGCATGGGGAAAATTCAGGATCGCAATTATCGACTTAATTTACGCAGAACAGCTGGCGGGGTTTCATGATCTACTGAAGAAGAGTTAACGTCGCGTACTCTTTTTGGGCGTTAGCGCAGGTTTGGTCTCCAGTTGGCGCTTCATCTTAGACGGCAGCTTATCCCGAACAAGTTCATACGCGTTTTTCAGCAGGATTTTGAGTTCGCGTTCCGGCAGTGCATCAAAGCGTTCACATGCGACCCAATGATAGCGGGCTACGTATGGCGCAGGAAAAACTCCGTCACGCTCGATCAATTCTGCGAATTTCTCGGGCGTGCATTTAAAGGAAAGCGCGGCGCCGTGACTGGGTTCAAGAGCAACGACGGCAAACATTTTTTCACCGATCCGAAAGAGCAGATCGTTACCCCACTGCACTTTTTCATCAACGTGCGGCAGCGAGAGACAGAATTTTCGAACTGATTCGATGTCCATTATTCGTAAATCGTGAATCGTGAATCGTAATTCTTTCGAGTGCTCGGTTTCGCTACGGCGCAGCGAAGTGTTTAATAGTGAATCGAAAATAGTGAATCTGCAGTGCGAATCGTCAATGCGCCCTGACTTACATCTAAACGCTTTCTATTTACGATTCACGATTTACGATTTACTTCTTCATTAGCTCCAACACCGCCGTCGTTAGCGCTTTTACGCCCGTCCTTAATGTTGGCTCAGGCAGTGGCGTGAACAAAGCAGAGTGAAGCGAAGGCAACGGTGTCCCGCTCGCGCGGCTTTGTTTCACCTTCTCGGGATCGACTGCACCCAAAGAGAAATCAAGTGAGGGAATCTTTTTATCCAAACTGAAGTAACCAAAGTCTTCGCTCATCATTACCGGCGGCAATTTGACAACGTTCTCTGCGCCGAGCTGCTTTGCAAACGCCGTAGCTATTCTTTCAGTTAACGCCGGATCGTTATATGTAGAAGCAGTGAATTGGGTCTCGCTAACTTTTACGATCGGCGCGCGATCCTCGGGAATGCCCGCTGCCAGCGCGATGCCCTTTGCGATGCGTTCAATCGACGCGAGCATTCGCTTGCGCACTTCTTCGCGATACGCGCGCACGGTGAGCTGAAGGTTAACTTCGTCAGGAACAATGTTGTGCTTGCTGCCGCCATGGATCGAGCCAACGGTAATAACTGCGGGATCAAGCGGCGAATTTTCCCTGCTGACAATTGTTTGTAGCGCCACAACTATCTCCGCGGCTACCACCACCGGATCTTTCGTCGTCTCAGGCGCAGCGCCGTGTCCGCCAACGCCGCGCACTGTAATGTCTACAGAATCGGAACTCGCCATAAAATAGCCGGGCGTATAACCGACTTTGCCGGCTTCGAGATTGGAATTGTCGTGCAGCGCGAGTACGAAATCCGGCTGCGGCATCTTCTGGTAGAGATTGTCACGCAACATGGCGCGCGCGCCATCGATGGTTTCCTCGGCCGGTTGGCCCACAATTACCAGGGTTCCCTGCCATTGGTTCTTCATTTCCGACAGCACTTTTGCAGTGCCCAGCATGTTGGTGATGTGAACATCGTGGCCGCACGCATGCATCACTGAGACTTCAACGCCTGCGTCATTCTTGCTTCGAACATTACTCGCGTAAGGCAAACCGGTTTTTTCTTCGACCGGCAACGCGTCGAGCTCGGTACGAATGAGCACCGTGGGCCCGGCGCCGTTCTTCATAACCGCAATGACGCCGTAACTGACCCAATCAGGATTCTCGTATTTACCGACTCGCTCGGTCACGGTGTATCCCATTGACCGCAACTGCTTTGCAAAGTAGGACGCGGTTTTCTCTTCGTGATGAGAAAGCTCGGGCGCAGCGTGCAGCATCTTGTACGTCGTAAGCAGGTTCGCCAGGTTGCGATCGATTAGCGCATCCAGACTCGTCTGCGCATGCGTAGTCGCTACGAAGAGACACAACAACAGCGCGCTTAGCTTTTTATGGTGCATTAATCTGCTCCGACTTATCCTAAAGAATGTCATTAATGTGTAACCGTCGGCATTTCATGCTTGAGACCGCGGCTGCCGGCGCGATTAACTTTCTCGGATCAATTCACTGATTCGGGCGAGGTGATAATCATCATGTTCAGCCTGAAAGAAAAGCATGTCCACTAAACGCATTGGCTTGTCCAGCCGTGGATGATGAGAAACGTTTCCGAATGCGGCCGGTGGGAGATCTTCAAAACGGTGGACCAATCTACCACGCTGGCTGCGGAATGCGGACAAAATCGTTTGCACCGGCTTGCTATTGTGATCGGCAGCAAAAGTTTTCTTGTTGCTCATGTCAGCCGCGTGCAGGGTTGGCGCGCCTGACAGATACTCGTCGAGGCGGCGGCTAAAAAGCTCCTCGATGTCGAGTAAGTGACCGGCGTTTTCCTGAATGGACCACCGGTCCGCGTGACGTCGCGTCAATGTTTCGGTCGACAACTCAGCAATGCGATCTTCAAGGCGAGCGGGCGTGCCCCGGATACGTTCTATCATCTCCGGAAACACTTCAACCGGAAAATTGAAGTCAAACGTCCGCTGGCCCCATTTTAAATGTTGCGACATTACTCGCCGGCATCGATGCCTTTTTTCACCTCATCGATAGCATCGTTAACATAGCCGATCGCTCTGACGCGATGCCCGCCTTTATCTGATGTTGCTGCATCGAGATTACTCTTTGCGTCACGCAACAGATCGAGCGCGCGCTGCATGTGCGGTTGATCGGCAGTCGCCAGCGACGAATGATTGTGCCTGCGATCAAAGCGGATGCCCTGATTGACTTCCGAGATCGCTGCGTTGATAAGTTGAATGGCTCTGGCGCGGTGTCCACCCTTATTACGCATTGCAGTTTGCAGTTGGGCGCGCGCCTGTTGCAGGTTCGTGCGCGCCGCTTCCATACGCGGCTGGTCCGCATAACTAATCGCGGCAAATGCGACAAGTAAAATGGCTAAGCCCAGAACTCGTTTGCTAACCGGCATGACGAATTTTCTCCTTCATCCTAGTGTTGACGTTCTTCGGTTGGCCTTGCTGGAATTGCGCTCATCGTACACTTACTGCGGTTCAGGCGACAAGATTTGTAGCGCGGCTGTAGCGGAAACTTTAGTTTGCGTTGTCTCGTGAAGTATTGGTTAACTGAATTGCCGTTTCAAATCGCATTTCTGGAGGAGAACTGCTTAATGCCGAACAATCTCAAACACTTTGCCGTCCATGCGGATGATGTGGATCGCGCGCGTGATTTTTATGAAAAAGCTTTTGGCTGGCAATTTACCGCCTGGGGACCGCCCGGATTCTTTCTGATACAAACGGGGGACGATAGCGAGCCGGGCGTTCAGGGCGCCCTGCAGGGACGGCGTGAAGTCGTGGCCGGCAAGCCGATGTTTGGTTTCGAATGCACCCTTGGTGTGGCTTCGATCGACGAAACGATCAAGGCGGTGGAAACGAACGGTGGAAAAATCGTGATGCCCAAGTTCCACATTCCCACGGTCGGCACACTAATCTTCTTTGAAGACACCGAAGGCAACGTCGTCGGCGCGATGCAGTACGAACAGAGTTAATAGTCAAGGATCCGGATTGCGCGCGCGCTGAGGTACAGAATTCCAACAAACGTCAGCAGCTTGCGGAGCTCGATGAAAAGTTCGCCTGGCAATTTGCCGGTGGCTCGTTAAGATTTTTCGCGCGCAGAGGTTATACTTAAATCCTCGAAAATCGTAAAGGATTCATAAGATTAACTGGGAAAATGACTAATGAAGGTTCGCAACCGCGACGCATAAAATTTGACGGCCGCATTCTTTTTCTTACCGAAGACACTTCGCTAATCCGGCAACAACTCGAGGCGCAAGGCGATCAGCGCGCGACGCTTGAAGCGCAGCTCGCCGAGCGTCTTGCTAATGATGATCTTCCGTTGATGAGTAATATTTCGACGGACGAAATTACGCCCGGTTGGGTCTGCTTCTATTACGACGAAACGCTGGGCCAGTACGTTTACGTCGGCATGCGCGAGGGCGCAGTCAAGAAGGACGAAGTAAAGAACGGCGGGTTCGCAGTAGTCGTTTCCGGCTTGTCAAAAGGCTGCGGTTCGTCGCGCGAGACGGCGCCTTACGCTGAAAAGTGGGCCGGCATTCGCCTGGTAATTGCAAAGAGCATAGAAAAAATTTATGGGCAGAACTCACAGAACATCGGCTTGCTCACGTCGAATGATTTTGGTCTCGTTCAGCGCATTCGCAACGGGGAAGAAATTCCGCTAAGCGAATTTACCAATGGTCTGGATCCAATCTCGCAAGCGATCGTCGAACACGGCGGATTGTTCAATTACAACAAAGCCCGCTTGGCGGGAAAGGTTTCACCTCCTCCGTTAGAAACCAAGCCGCGGCCAATGACCATCGTGGAAAAGATCATCGCCAAACATGTATTCGTCAGCGCCGGAAAATTTGGCGTCGAAGCAGTAAAGCCCGGGGATGCCTTATTCGCAGTTGCCGACGTCCGTTTCTCGCATGAATACGTGACGCCGATGGCTGAGTCTCTTTTAAAGCAAGCGCTCGGGTCTGACGCGCGCGTCACCGAACCTGAATCGGTTTTCGCATTTCGCGATCACCTTACTTTTCTGGGGCGCGTAATGCCGCAAAAGCACCGCGAGATGGGTTTGCTGGAAAGGGCTGAAGGGCTTGCCACAACACAGGAAGATTTCAGCACGCGCCAAGGCATAAGACTCTACGGTGAAAATGCCGAAGGCGGATCGGAAGCAATCTGTCACAACGCGGTGGTTGAAGATCTGGCGTTGCCCGGTCAAATCGTGATCGGCACGGACTCGCACACGTGCATGGCCGGTGTGCTTGGATGTTTTGCGTTTGGTGTCGGATCGACCGACATGGCCAACGCGTGGTTCGCTAAAGATATTCGCATTCGGGTTCCCGAAACTGTTCGTTACGTATTAAAGGGATCGAAGCGTGCAGATGTCGCGGCGAAGGACGTGATGCTTTACATACTCGCTTCTGAATACATGAAAACGAGCAAGGGCATTGGCAAGGTACTGGAGTTCGCTGGTGAAGATTTGAAAAACTGGTCCATGGACGAGCGCGCCACGTTGACGAATATGTCCGTCGAAGCGGGCGGCACCACCGGCATTATTGAGCCCGACGAAGTGACGCTCGATTACATCGTGAAGATGCGCGATCTCGACGCCGACGAAGTGCGTAAAGGTTTCACCTATAGCGATCCCGATGCTGAATACGCCGCGGTGTTCGAAATCGATCTCAATCAAGTGCGGCCGATGGTGGCAACGCCGGGCGATCCGCGGAATGGAATTCCGATTGACGAGCTTGGCGAAGAAGTGCGCATCGATGCGGCCTACGGCGGTTCCTGCACCGGGGGAAAAATGGCCGACATGGATATGTACGCCACGGTTTTGAAGAACGCTTTGGACCAGGGCAAGCGCGTCGCGCCCGGGGTACATCTTTACCTGCAGTTTGGTTCGCAGAAGATAAAACAGTACGCGCGTGACCAAGGTTATCTCGAAATCTTTGAACGCGCCGGCGCCGAAATGATTGATCCATCATGTGGCGCTTGTATCAATGCCGGCCCAGGTGCTTCGCCCAACGCCGAGACCGTCACGGTCAGCGCGCAGAACAGAAACTTTCCCGGCCGCAGTGGCCCAGGCAAACTTTATCTCGCGTCACCTTATGTCGTTGCTGCTTCGGCAATCGCGGGCAAGATTGTTGAGCCGTTCGAATACCTCCGCACAGAAGAGGAAGAGCTCATCAGCGCTTAACTCGTTCGGGCGCGCGCGCGTCCGCTACGGTGGAACCAAGCGCGAAAACATCCGTTTTTATGGCCATTAGACCGATAGTTGACTATCCGGGGTCAGTCCTTCTCAACCCCGGCGAGCCGGTGGTTAACTTCGACGCCGAGCTTGAACGCCTAACGCGCGACATGTTCGAAACCATGTACGACGCGCAGGGGGTGGGCCTGGCAGCACAACAAATTGGTTTGCCGTTGCGTTTGTTTGTGATGGACTGTGACGGAATCAAACTGGTAGCGGCAAATCCGGAAATCGTTCACACCGAAGGCGAGCAAGGTGGTGAAGAAGGCTGTCTGTCGGTTGGCGCTATCCACGCTGAACTAAAACGCGCGGCCAAAGTGAGATTGCGCGCTCAGGACATCGGCGGCAAGGTTTTTGAAAAAGAGGCGGAAGGTTTAGCGGCGCGCTGCTTCCTGCACGAGACCGATCACAACGACGGCATTCTTTTCATTCGACATCTTGGCCCGTTGAAGCGCGACTTGCTACTGCGAAAATTTCGTAAGCAAAAGAAGGTGTAGCGCAAACTTCAGTTTGCGTATCGCTTGATACAAAGGCCGCGGTGAAAATTTCATCGCGGCCTTTTGATTTGGGTTACACAGACTAAAGTCTGTGCTACTGCGGCGTAGTTGCAGGCGAAGCCTTAAGCACCGGGGAATGCGTAGCCGCCGGTGAAGGCTTCGTAGCAGGTGACGGTCTGGTCGCCGGCGAAGCAGTTACCGCAGGCGATGTTGACATCGCCGGCGATGCGGACGCGGCCGGTTGTTGCACTCTTACCGAAGCGCCAGCGACCTGTTTCCATTGACCATTGCGGCGCGCGAAAGTGTCGATGAAGCGGTACTCGCCGCTGATGTCCACCGTCTTACCATCCGGCATTCGGTACTTGCCGTTTTGCACCGTGCTATGACCGGTCACAAAGGCCGAGTCGGCATCCAGGACAGTTACGGCAAGCTCAGAAACCGTCCACGAGTCAGCGCTCAGCGCGCCGGTTTGAACGTCCTGCATGTCCTGGGACTTGTTTCCCTTGCTGCCGTCGGGATAGATGAACACTGCATCCTCGGCTTCAATTCGATCGACTGAGGCAGCGTCTTTCTCTCGAATCATGCGCGGCCAATCATTCTCAATTCGGATCAGCTCAGCCTGGATCCCCGCAGTATCGACTTGTTCGGGCGAAGCAGTGGTGGCGACCGGCTGGTTTGTGTTGGCCGCTGGCTGGCAACCACTTAATAACAACAGCGAAAATAGAAGGGCAAAGACCCCCACAAAGACAGTTCGTTTCATAATCGACTCCTTGTCGTGGCTGGTTGGGACGAAGCAAATTGTTTGGAAAATCAACTCTGCTTCTATTCCAAATCAGGGTCTGAGTCAATAGCTGGACGGCGGTAAGAACGAAACAGGCGAGTCGCGCGTTTGAATTACCGGGAACCATTGACAGCGAAGTTTCTTTGGCGATAATTTCCTTAGAAATTGATAACCGGCGGCCCGCGCCCGACAACATTCCAACGCATCCTGCGAAAACGGGCAGGCCCTACCGCTATCCTTCATGAGGAGAGTTCCAATGATTAAATTCCATACCCCTTTTTACTTCTGTCTGCGCGCTAGTGCTGCTGTTTTGCTCGTCGCGACGTTAGCGACGGCCATCGCGTCGGCCCAGGCGCCGCACAAACTCGGCGACGACTCGCCGACCTTTCACGGCTATCGTGGGATCGAATTAGGTATGACTGCCGATGAGGTGCGAAAAAAACTTGGCGAGCCTAAGGATAAAAGTGACGAACAGGATTTCTACGTTTTTGGCGAAACTGAAACGGCCCAGATCGTATATGACAAAACCCAGAAGGTGGTGGCTATCTCTGCGGATTTCCTGACGACGGACACAACGGTGCCGACAGCGAAACAAGTGTTTGGGTCCGAAGTGGAAGCCAAAGCAGACGGTTCAGTTTACAAGATGCTGCGTTTTCCTAAAGCCGGTTTCTGGATTTCTTATAACCGTACCAGCGGCAACACTCCGCTGACGACTGTCACGCTACAGAAAATTCAGTAACGCTTCGCTGATCCGGCAGCGTGACAGCGACGCCTGCTAGACGCATCAACGCCGGCGAACGTATGCTACGCGTGCAATGAGCACCGTGGCATACGTTCAACCCTCCAGCAATATCCCGTTGCCAAATAGAAGTGAATTCGCGCGCTTAATCAAAGCGCGTGCTCATATCGAAGGCTTTGATAGAGTCGGCATCGTGCGTGCTGCGCCGTTGATGGAAGAAGAATCGCGGCTGAACGAATGGTTGCGGCGTGGTTTTCACGGCGAAATGAAATGGATGGCGCGCGATCCCGAAACGCGCACCGATCCACGCAAACTCTTCCCTTCCGCGCGGTCAGTGATCGTCGTTGCCAGGAACTATTACACTCCGGCTCGACACGAGGACAGTTCGCAAACGGGCAAGATTTCCCGTTACGCGTGGGGAGATGACTACCACGATGTCGTCGCCGTGCGCCTCCGCTCTTTACTCGATTGGATCAAAACAGAAATTCCGCAGGCAGCCGGCAAGGTCTGCGTCGACATTCAACCGGTGATGGATAAGGCGTGGGCTGTTCGCGCTGGTCTCGGCTGGTTGGGGAAACATTCAAATGTCATCAATCCGGAGCTGGGTTCGTGGATATTCATTGGCGAGCTGCTGTTGAATCTCGAGTTGGAATACGACAGCGAAGTGATAGAGGACCATTGCGGAACTTGCACTCTTTGCATTGAAGCTTGTCCGACCCAGGCGATTACTCAACCTTATGTTGTCGATTCGAACAGGTGCATCTCGCACGCGACGATTGAGCTGCGAGCCGATGAACTCCCTGATCAGATAAAAAGTAATCTGCAAGGTTGGCTTTATGGTTGCGATATTTGCCAGGACGTTTGTCCATGGAATCGTTTTGCGCAGCTTACAGATGAGCGCCGATTCGAACCTCGTCCGGGAAATGTGAATGCCGACTTGTCCGAATTGTTGGACCTGACGCCTGAAACTTACGCTGAACGTTTCCGTAATAGTGCGATGAAGCGAACTAAACTTGCCGGCCTGCAACGCAACGCACGAGCGTTGTCCCGTAATAGTGGTACAGACTTTAGTCTGTGATTTTGATTCCGTTGACACAAGCAGTAACTAAAGCACGCAGACTGAGAGTCTGTGCTACTTACAAACGAGGAACTTTCGTATGAAGCATCTGACCTTGCTCCTGAATCTTTTAACCGTAATGACGGTTGCAGCTACTTCGCTTTTCGCGCAGCAACCAAAGACGCCGGCTGATCTCCACAAACTCGCCGCCGATTATTACAACTGGCGCAACCAACAGTTTCCGGTCTTTTCCAGCGACGCGGGATTGCACACGTGGGACAACAAACTTACGGATTACTCGCTGTCAGCGGTACTCGCGCGACGGTTGGAAACTAAAGAGCTTTTAGCGAAGGTCCGGGCGATGCCGACCGACAATTGGAGCAAGGACGACAAGATCGATTGGCTGCTGTTTCGTTCGCAGCTGGACGGGACAGACTTTTTCAACCGCGTCATTGATTTCGAAGAAAGCGATCCCCAGACTTACGTCAACGAATGCAGCAATGCCATCTTCTCGCT
Organism: Pyrinomonadaceae bacterium; assembly: GCA_035275045.1. Classification (GTDB taxonomy): domain Bacteria; phylum Acidobacteriota; class Blastocatellia; order Pyrinomonadales; family Pyrinomonadaceae; genus PSRF01. The sequence goes on along the minus strand of DATENN010000186.1, from coordinate 1,496 downwards.
GCTGAAAAAGGAATACGACACGCCGCGAAATCGCGCGCTCGCCGCCACCGCACGCCTCAAGCAGATGCCTTTTCTGATCGAACAAGGCAAAAGCAATCTCACAAAGCCAGTGAAGCTTTATGCGGAACTTGCGATCGATTCCGCGCGCTCGATCGACAGTTTATTTAATGACAGCTTGATGACGTTAACGAAAGAGATGTCACCGGCCGAGAGAGCGGATTTGGTGAAAGCGCGTGACGCTGCCCTCGTTTCGATTCATGGTTTTGCGGATTGGCTCGAGAAACGCCTTCCCGGCATGGTGCCGTGGAAACCGATGGGCGAAGAGAATTACAACTACCTGCTGAAGAATATTTACTACCTGCCACTCGATGCAAAACAGGTCGAGATGCTGGGCCAGACTGAACTCGCTCGTTATCGCGCGCTGGAATCTTTTCTACCCGATCCTTCGCTTGCCGATCCCAACCCGGCACGCAGCGCAAGTATTCCTAAAGATCAGCAAGCGTTTCTGACGGCTTACGAGAGTCGAGAATCCGAAATGATCGACTTCCTAAAGCAGAACCATTTGGTAACGTTGCCGCCGTACCTCGGGCGATTTGAAATCCGTCAACTTCCGGAAGCATTTAAGCCAACCAGCCCGGGCGGTTTTATGAACCCGCCGGGGGTATACGACAAAGACAACAGCGGTTTCTATTTCATTCCCACATACAATCCGCAGTCGAAAAACTTTTACATTCGCGCCGCGATTGAAGACCCGCGCCCGCTGCTGGGCCACGAAGGAATTCCCGGGCACTTTTTGCAGCTCTCGATTGCTAATCACTTGCCAAATGAAATTCGACGGCAGCATGGCGATGGAGTTTTCGTCGAAGGCTGGGCGCTGTACGGCGAAGAGATGTTGATGCGGACCGGACTCTATCCGGTCAACTCAGCGTCGCAGGGCCAGGTGTTGCGGCTTTCACGTTATCGGGCCGCGCGCATTGGTGTCGACGTGAACCTGCAAACCGGCAAGTGGACTTTCGATCAGGCAGTGAACTATTTCATGGAAGCCGGCGGGTTGGATCGCGAAGCAGCCACGGGTGAAGCTGCCGGGGCCGCCGCAAGTCCCACACAAAAAATTTACTACATGGTCGGCAAGTGGCAAATCATGCGCTTGCTCGGCAAGTATCGTGACAAGCAAGGCGCAAACTTCAGGCTGGGCCAGTTTCACGATGACTTGATCAAGAACGGCAGTTTGCCGCTGTCAATTATTGAGTGGATCCTGTTGGATGATCGGTCAAGTTTGGACCAGGCGCTGAAATAGTACTGAGCAATATGTGTCACAGACTCTAGTCTGTGTACGTGAGTGGCACAGACTTTAGTCTGTCCAACTAGCCTGGCTGCGTTCGGAGTAGTAGCCACAGGCGAGCACAGCCAGCTTGGCGGTAAGCATGACTTCGTGCAGTAGGCACGAAATGTTATAGCAACGCGGATTTTTTTCGTATCTATCGCTCCGTAGGCCC
>DATENN010000185.1:0-2765 GCA_035275045.1 Pyrinomonadaceae bacterium | reverse complement strand
TCGCTGCAACCTTGGACAGGCCATGTTCCGGCGTATCGACATTGGCCGCGATCGCTCAAGCCGCAGACGCATCGGCCAACACCGTGTCCTTGTTGCCGGCCGGGCGTGGTGAAGTGTTCGCGCAGCACTTTCGCGTAACCGCTGAAGACGTCATTGAATTAGATACAGCGGCTCATCTTTCACCGGAGCGATTACTCGAGCGTTACGGTAAGCTTAGGGATGTAGTTTGGGCGGGCCCTGGTGCGCACGCGCAGTTGCAATTGCTTCGCGACCACGCGTTGAAACATGATATCGAGTTCAGCGAACAACCAGCGAGTCATGGGTGGTCACTGGCGCCGCTGGCAGAAAATCTGGCGCAGCATATCGCTGCTTTGGCTTTGCGAAATCACAGCAGAGGCGAAACTGAACGAGCTGACATGTTACGCGCTTTCTATGTTCGGCCGTCGGACGCTGAGATTAACCAACCATGGCGATGACGCAACCGGTAATCGAAAGGCTAACGAACGGCGTCGTTATGCGTCGCATGACTGAGCACGATTTGCTCGAGGTCGTTGAAATCGAAGAGCAATCGGGCCTCAGCCGTTGGGGTTGGGCCGCCTATTACGCAGAATTACAGGGAGCTAATCGCGATCTCATGGTGGTTGCCGAAGCCGGTCAGCCCAGGTTAAAACGAATTTCTCAGGCCATCGCCGGCTACATCGTGGCCCGCATCGGCGCCAATGAATTACACATAAACAACGTCGCCGTGAGACAACAGTTTCGACGGCAGGGAATTGGGCTGAATCTTCTCACTCACATCCTGAAAGAGGGGAAAATGCTGGGCGTTAACGCCGCTTTTCTTGAGCTTCGTGCTGGAAATCGGGTCGCGCGGTCTCTTTATGAAAAATGTGGCTTTGAGGTTACTGCGCGCCGCAAAAATTATTATTCAGATCCGCCAGAGGATGCTCTGGTAATGACTCTTCAAATGCGAAATGCTTGATCAGTTAAGACAATTCAGCTACCATTTTTTCGTGTCCCAAACATTTCCGGGAGGTGCCCCGATTAACTCCCGCAAACTAATCTTGCCAGTCCCAATGTCTGAAAGGAGACATGCGCGAAATGGACGTCACCACTGCGGATAATCTGAAGGAAGAGCTGATGAATCGAGATCCCGAGTTTAGAGAATTGGCCCGGGAACACACTCGATACGAACAAAGATTGAGCGAACTCTCAGCTCTGGCATATCCGAACGACGAAGAGCAACTGGAAGAAGTTACGTTAAAGAAAAAGAAATTAGCCCTTAAAGATCAAATGTATTCCATCATGATGCAGCACCAGAAGACGGACAGCTTAAGTCACTAGGCGCAGCTCCGAAAAAGTGTCAACGTTTGGGGGACGCGAGGCGTATCGCGTCCCCTTTCTTACTAAAGGCCGGGCTGAAAAATAAGTTGAGTATTGCGCGCCAGGGAACACTTTACATCGTCGTACCAATCATCCTGGCAATCGTATCGCTGCTTGTCGGGTGGTGGTGGCTGGCGTTGGTGTTCTTCATCGTCGCAGCGTTCATGGCGTTCTTCTTCCGCGATCCAAGGCGGAATTCGCCGCACGATCCGGCGCTGGTACTTTCTCCTGCTGATGGCCGGGTGACGCGTGTGGCCGCAATTGAAGAAGGCAATCCCGCTGCAGCAACTTTGGTCAGTATCTTTCTTTCACCATTCGATGTTCACATAAATCGCGCGCCAATCGCGGGTCGAATTACCAACATCACTTACACGCGCGGAAAATTTTTGATGGCCACTGATAAACGCGCCAGTCTCGTTAACGAGCAAAACTGCCTGACGATTGAGGGCGAGAAGATCACGGTTATTTGCAAGCAGATTGCGGGCATTCTGGCGCGCCGAATAATTTGTTGGAAGCGGGCTGGCGAAGAAGTTTCGCTGGGCGAGCGTTTTGGACTGATCAAGTTCAGTTCCCGTACCGACTTGTTGTTGCCGCCGCAGGTTGAAGTTCTCGTTCGCGAGGGCAGCCGCGTCCGCGGTGGTGTATCGGTTATCGGGAGAATTCGATGACTACCACTGACGAAAGAAATCCAGATCGCCGCGGGTTGCGCAAAGGCCTTTACCTGATCCCATCCGTATTTACGGCGGCGAATATCGGTATGGGTTTTTACGCCGTCATGGCTGCGGTTCGCGGGTTTCAATTTGTTGGAATTGGCGGAGAAGCGGAAATGGCTCACGCGGCTGTTTACCTCGACAACGCCGCCAAAGCGATCGGCTGGGCGGTGTTATTTGACATGCTCGACGGACGGCTGGCGCGGTTGACGCGCACCACGACCGAGATCGGCGTGCAACTGGATTCAATTGCCGACGTCGTCACGTTTGGATTAGCGCCCGCGGTGCTCGCCTATGTTTGGGGTTACGGAGGGACGCTGCAGGAGGGGAGCGATCTGCACAGCCTGGCGTGGTTTCTTTCGTTCATGTATCTGATGTGCGGAGGATTTCGCCTCGCCAGATTCAACGTCCAATCTTCCCGCCCTCGCATCCTTGCCGAAGGCACGATTAAGATGGACAAGAAGAGTTTTGTGGGCTTGCCCATTCCGGTCGCGGGCGGTCTGGTCGCCGCAATCATTCACTTTGCGCCAACGCCTCTCGTTGGCTATGGACCAGAGCGAGGCGAAGTCTATTCGCTATTGCTGATGGCGCTGGTCGGCTTGTTAAGTGTGCTCATGGTGAGCACGTTGCGATTTTCGAGTTTCAAGACTGTCGGCGTGCGTAGTCGCGGAATGC
>DATENN010000184.1:0-2932 GCA_035275045.1 Pyrinomonadaceae bacterium | reverse complement strand
CTGGAAAGCGATATGGAAACCTTGAAGGGTGAATTCGACAAGCTGCGCGACCAGTTTGAGGTTTTCAAAAAGCAATTCGACTGAGTTGGACCGCGGGCGTCCCGCCCGCAATGCACCCTAAACGCGAGTTTTTCCGCGCTTGCGATTATTGCGGGCGAGACGCCCGCGGCCCTATTGTTTTCACTTCTAGGCCAATGTTTCATCTATGAAATTATTCCTGCATCGGTTATAATTTTCTTCCCTTATGAATTTGGACATTTTTCATCCAGCAGTCGCGAGCTGGTTCGGGAGGACTTTCCCCGACGCCACTCCTCCGCAAAAGGACGCGTGGCCGGCCATCAAACAGGGCCGCAATACTCTGATTGCGGCGCCCACCGGATCCGGCAAAACGCTCGCCGCTTTCCTTGCCGCCATCGATGACCTGGTGCGTCTGGGGCTGGAAGGAAAACTAGAAGACACCACGCACGTAGTTTACGTTTCACCGCTTAAAGCTCTCAGCAACGACATCCAGCGCAACCTGCAAGTTCCTCTCGCAGGAATTCAACAGGAACTGCGTTTGCTGGGACTGCCGGAAATAAATATTCGAACCCTGGTGCGGACCGGTGACACGCCGGCTGCCGAACGTACGGCAATGATTAAACGGCCGCCGCACATCGTCGTGACGACGCCAGAGTCGTTATATATTTTGCTGACCAGCGAAGGCGGCCGGCGAATGTTGCAAACGACGCGAACACTTATCGTCGATGAAATTCATGCGGTGGTGAGCGACAAACGCGGTTCGCACCTGGCGCTGTCGGTGGAACGGCTGGAACAGTTAATTCAAGAGCACGAAACTGAAAACGCGAAACGCGAAACTCGAAACTCGAAACTCACCCGCATCGGATTGTCGGCTACGCAACGTCCCATCGAGGAAGTCGCGCGTTTTCTGGTTGGAACTCCAAACGTCGATGCCGGCGGTAATCCGGATTGCAGGATTGTTGACAGCGGCCACACACGCCAACTTGACGTCGCGATTGAATTACCCGAGTCGCCTTTGCAGGCGGTCATGTCAGGCGAAGTTTGGGACGAGGTTTACGATCGACTGGCGCAGTTAATTCGGCAGCATAAGACGACGCTCATTTTTGTTAACACGCGCCGGCTGGCGGAACGCGTAGCGCGCCATCTCGGCGAGCGCATTGGCGACGAAAATATTGCCGCTCATCATGGCAGTCTCGCGCGGGAACAACGGCTTGCTGCAGAGCAACGATTAAAGGCCGGCGAGCTAAGCGCTCTGGTCGCGACTGCTTCGCTTGAGCTGGGCATCGATATTGGCGACGTAAATCTTGTCTGCCAGCTGGGCTCGACAAGATCGATCGCGAGTTTCCTGCAACGGGTTGGTCGTTCGAACCACACGGTAGCGGGTTTTCCTAAGGGCCGCATCTTTCCGCTGTCACGAGATGAATTAGTCGAGTGCGCGGCCATGATTGATTCAGTTCGCCGCGGCGAACTGGATCGCCTGGAGATTCCGCAGCAACCACTCGACATTCTGGCACAGCAAATCGTTGCTGCTTCCGCGCCTGAGGAGTGGAGTGAAGATCAGTTGTTCGCGATGATTAGACGTGCCTATCCGTATCGAAATCTAACTCGCGAACAATTCGATTCCATCATTCGCATGTTGGCGGAAGGTTTTTCCACAAAAAGAGGCCGGCGCGCGACTTATCTCCACCACGATGCCGTGAACAGACGCATTCGCGGTCGCCGAAACGCGCGACTGGCTGCGATCACTTCGGGCGGCGCCATTCCGGACACCGCTGACTACGCGGTAGTGCTTGAACCAAGCGAGTTGGTTATCGGCAGTGTCAACGAAGATTTCGCGATCGAAAGTTTGCAGGGCGACATCTTTCAACTCGGCAATACGTCGTGGCGCGTGTTGCGTGTTGAGCAAGGCAAGGTCCGCGTTGAAGATGCGCATGGACAGCCGCCATCGATTCCTTTCTGGCTGGGTGAAGCCCCGGCGCGAACGCACGAGTTATCTACTTCAGTGTCGCGTTTGCGCGAAGAGGTGGCGAACCGCGTTGAAGTCATAGCGAACTACAAGAATGTTGACGTTATCGAGGAAAGTTCAGCGGCTAGCGAAAGCGACGAGGGCGGCCAGCGAATTAATATCACGCCAGCTATCGAGTACCTGACTGGAGAAGTGGGAATTTCGCATGCTGCCGCCGAGCAAGTTGTCGAATACCTGGCCGGCGCAAAAATAGTTCTTGGCGTCATGCCTTCGCAGGACAATTTGGTTCTGGAACGATTTTTTGATGACAGCGGTAGCATGCAACTCGTGCTGCATTCGCCTTTCGGCAGCCGCCTCAATCGCGCGTGGGGTCTGGCATTGCGCAAACGCTTTTGCCGCAAATTCAATTTTGAGTTGCAAGCGGCAGCGACTGAAGACGCAATCGTTTTATCACTTGGTCCCACTCATAGTTTTCCGCTCGATGAAGTTTTTCATTATCTAAATTCAAAGACCGTACGTCAGCTATTGTGCCAGGCCCTGCTTGATGCGCCGATGTGGAATATTCGCTGGCGCTGGAATGTTACGCGTTCGCTCGCTGTTTTGCGCCGTCGCGGCGGCAAAAAGATTCCGGCGCAGTTGCAACGGATGGATGCGGAAGATTTGCTGACCGCAATCTTTCCGGATCAACTTGCTTGTCAGGAAAACCTGGGCGGCGGTGAACGTGAGATTCCTTCACATCCGCTAGTCGATCAGACAGTAAAAGATTGCCTCGAAGAGGCGATGGACATCGACGGTTTGGAACAATTGCTGACTGCGATCGAGCGCAATGAGAAGAATTTGTTTGCGCGTGATGTCATTGAAGCGTCGCCGTTGGCGCAGGAAATTCTGAATGCGCGCCCGTATGCGTACCTGGATGACGCACCGCTCGAAGAACGCCGCACCCGCGCG
>DATENN010000183.1:0-2373 GCA_035275045.1 Pyrinomonadaceae bacterium | reverse complement strand
GACTCCGCGGAGCGAACGGAAGAAAGACTAAATTCCATTGTGCCCGAGGCGTCCAACCAACCTTACGACATTCGTGAGGTGATGACCGCCATAGTCGACGACGGTTATTTTTTTGAAGTGCAACAACATCACGCGCCGAATATCTGCGTCGGTTTTGCGCGGTTAGACGGCAAACCGGTCGGCATTGTCGCAAACCAGCCGGCGTTTTTGGCCGGAGTGCTCGACATCGATGCTTCGGTTAAAGGCGCGCGGTTCGTTCGCTTTTGCGATTGCTTTAACATTCCTTTGATCGTGTTTGAAGACGTGCCTGGCTTCCTACCCGGCGTTTCACAGGAACACGGCGGCATCATTCGTCATGGCGCCAAGTTGCTTTACGCTTTCGCCGAAGCAACCGTCCCCAAACTTACCGTCATCACGCGCAAAGCCTATGGCGGCGCGTATTGCGTGATGGCATCAAAACACATTCGCACGGACGTAAACTTTGCGTGGCCTTCCGCGGAAATTGCGGTGATGGGAGCTGAAGGCGCGGTGGGAATTCTTTACCGGCGCGAAATTGGGGAAGCGAAAGACAAGGACGAGGCGCGCCGCGCGCGCATCATCGAGCTGGAAGACAAATTTGCGAATCCTTACGTCGCGGCTGAGCGTGGCTTTGTTGACGAAGTAATCGAACCTGCCTTCACTCGCCCGAAATTAATCCGGGCGCTCTCGCTCCTGGAGAATAAGCGCGATACAAATCCGCCGCGCAAACACGGCAACATCCCGCTGTAACTCTGACTCACTTAGTTGCTTCGAAGACCACTGCCTGAATACTGCAACTTACTGGATTGTCTCCGAGCTGGTTTGCTATCTCCTCAGCCACTGCAGCCTGAATTCTATCGGCGTAACCGGGTCCGCGCTCGTTGATGGCGCCAAAGACCGGAGTTCCTTTAATGAGTCCGTTTGAGATTTCGGCGGCCGAAGATGCGACTGACGGAAATTTAAGAACATCGAACTCTATTCGCTGAAAGCCGGCATTTTCCAACATTGCTGTAATTGCCTCGCGATCGTTGAAGCCGTAAGGAATCTCAAAAAAGCGAGGCGGATCAGCGGGAAAAGCTTTGACAATAGTCTGATGCGTGACGCGGGCGAGATCGTTGTGGTCCATTGAATCCCACACGTTAAAGAGGAAACTGCATCCCGGCTTCAACACTCGCAGCACTTCCTGGAAAACCCGCTGCTTATCAGGGACGAACATGATTCCGAACTGGCAGACGACGGCGTCAAAGAATTCATCGTCAAAGGACAGCTCGGTCATGTCTGCTTGTTTCCACTCTATTCGCTCCTGCTCAGTGAATTTCCGTTTCGCAAAAGCGATCATTGGTTCATTCAAATCAGTAGCAACCAGCCGTACGTTCGCAGGCAGGCGCTCGCGCAGGCGCCGAGTCACGATGCCCGTGCCACAGGCCAGCTCGAGCACGGCACCGTCGTCAGGCACGCTTACCCGACCGGCGATATCTTGAGCGTAGGGTTCGAACCAAAGCGGCCCCAAATAGCGGTCATAGTTTTCCGGAATTGATCCGGTAAAACCAGTATTCTGATGCGACACAGTCAGACGTCACCTTTCAAGTAACCTTCGATGCCCTTAATTAGGCGATCCATGTCGTTGTGGAAATCGGGATCAGGACGTACCGGTATTCCATTGCGATAGACCAGCGACTGTAACGTCGCAGGCAATTCGTTTTCAACGGGTAAAACAGCGCCCTGGACCAACACGGGAATTATTGGAATGTCCCGCTTCAGCGCGGCCTCAAGCTCGATACGGACGAAGTCGCCTGCATCTTCAAGTCGCTGACTTCCCTGTTCGCCGCGTAACCAATGCCTGCCAATAACTGCGAGCAGTACATTACATTTCCCGACCGACTCGTCTAAGTATTTCCTGAAATCGACGCCCAGAGGGATCGAATCAACATCTTTGAATACCGTTTGCGAGCCGAACTGACTGCACAGCCGATCGTAAATTCGACCGGCGACATCGCTACTGTCTTCGCGGCGGTAGGTTATGAAAATCGTCGGAGAGGTTACTGGTTCATTCTTTGGCAAAGCGGCCGCGGCGTTTTCAGTTGATTGCCCACCCGCACCCGGCGTTGATAACTGATTGCGACTGCCTTTGCCCCATTTTCGCCGAATCCTGCTGACCAACCATGGTCCACCAATCACCACGAGGGCAATCCATATCACCAACATTACCTGGCTTGTCGAACCGTCGGATTTCGCGCTTTGTAGCAGCAAGAAATTGTAGAGCCACATTTGACCAGCGTTTGTGTCGACGACCTATAACTTACTTTTGCAAAGTATAGCGTAGATGGAAAAAGACGCAGTCGTAAAGGTGAGCTT
>DATENN010000182.1:0-4985 GCA_035275045.1 Pyrinomonadaceae bacterium | reverse complement strand
TACGAGGCGTTGCCTGCGCTTGAACTCATGACGGCCATAGTTCCCGGCGTTGGCTCGGAGCGCCATTGAATTAGACCCTGCGCATCGGTCGAGGTCCGCCACGCAAGCTTACCCTTGCCGTCCGTTTCGATACGCAAGCCGTTGCTGCGAACATCGTTGCTGTGCCAGGGGTCATCAGCTTTTCCAGCAATGACGCCGGAGGATTGCAGCACACGCCCACGATCATTCCGCGCGACATTGGTAACCCTAATGCCATCCTTCTCTCCTCGCGCCGTCCGCAGCGTTACGAGGAGCCGGTTACGCATCGTGCGTCCAGCTCGCAATTCCAAGTCCTGCCAAACGTTTTCCGCCGCGGTGACAATGCTCACGCGCGAGCCTGGCCCAATACGGAGGCGCTGTGCTCTTCCGCCGGATGGTGCGATGGATTGAATCGTCAACGAGCCGTTTGACTCGAAGCGATAGCGCACGATTCCATTGTTTTCTTGTTCGTCAGGTTTCATTGAGGGCCGATTCCTTTAACGCCGTCCTGGTTTACGGTTGCGATCGCGGATGCGTGGAGCGTAAACCGTAAACGGTCGGCGCAGCAAATAAAAAGGGACCAGCGAAAGCCGGTCCCTTAAGTTTTAGTTTGCAAGCGGCCTAAACTTTGGCGACGCTCACGTGCTTTTCGATCATTCTGGAGATGGAGTCTTTGCTGGTTGCTCCGACTACTCGTTCAACTTCCTTGCCCCCGCTAAAAAGAATCAACGTGGGAATGCCCTTAATGCCATAACGCTGCGCGGTGCCGGTGTTGTCATCAACGTTTACCTTTACGACCTCAGCCGTTGAGCTGAACTGGTCCGCAATCGCGTCGATAGTTGGGGCGATCATGCGGCAAGGTGCGCACCATTCGGCCCAAAAATCAACCAGCACCGGTTTGCTGGATTGCAAAACGTCTTTTTCAAACGAACTGTCTGTTACGTATCTTACTTTCTCGCTCATGTTTGTTCCTTGTAATTAAGATTCGAACTGTTTTTAGCGCCAAGCGCTCGATTGCGGCTGCAAGCCCGCACTCTTCCTACTGTCGCTGCCCTTCGATAAAGCTCTTCAACACGCGCGCGCGTGAAGGGTGGCGCAACTTTCGCAAAGCTTTCGCTTCAATCTGGCGAATGCGTTCCCGAGTTACGTTAAAGTCCTGCCCCACCTCTTCCAGCGTACGTTCGTGACCTTCGCGGTCCAGACCGAAGCGCATGCGAATTACTCGCTCTTCACGCGGGCTCAGCGTCTGCAATACGTCTCCGGTGATTTCGCGCAAGTTAGAAGTGATCACTCGCTCAGCAGGACTTGTGCTGGACTTGTCTTCGATAAGATCGCCCAACTGCGAATCGCCACTTTCACCAATCGGCGTCTCGAGCGAAACCGGTTGCTGCACGAGTTTGCGCGCCTTGCTCACCTTCTCGACCGACATACCCATCTTCTTGGCAATTTCTTCAGTTGTTGGTTCACGTCCGAGTTCCCGAACCAGCTCGCGGGACGTGTTTCGAAGTTTGTTGATAACTTCGATCATGTGTACCGGGATGCGAATGGTGCGGGCCTGGTCCGCGATCGCGCGGGTGATCGCCTGACGAATCCACCACGTCGCGTAGGTTGAAAATTTGTAACCGCGGCGCCATTCGAACTTGTCCACGCCCTTCATCAGGCCGAGGTTGCCCTCCTGAATCAGGTCGAGAAACTGCAAACCGCGATTTTGATACTTCTTGGCGATCGAAACCACCAGTCGCAGGTTTGCTTCAGTCAACTCATGCTTAGCCTGCGCGGCTTGTGCCTCGCCCAGGACGATCATCTGGTGCGACCGCTTGATTTCCAACGGCGACACGTGATGTTCGGCTTCAATTTCTTTCAAGCGCCGCTTGGCGGCGGAGATGTGCTTGCGAAATTCTTTAGCATCGTCTGCCTTAATGCGTTTCTTGGCGAGCTTTTGATTATAGGTCTCAATCTCACGCTCCAGCGTTCGGGTCTCTTTGTGGACGCCGGCAATCGCGTTGATCAAACGCTGGCGCATCGCTTCTTTTAAATGCAGCCCGCCAATCTCTTGAACAATTTCCAGGCGAGTGCGCGCCACCTTGCGACGCAATCGCAGCAACTTTTTCGAAGTCTTACCGCGCCGTAGTTTTTGTTCGGCATTCAGTTGGGCCAACTCTTTCAAGCCGCGTTTGAAGAGCTTGCGAATGTTCTGCAGACCTTCAATCGTCCACTGAAGGTACTCTTCTGTTTTGTCCTCGTGTTCCTCGGTCTCAGTTTGATCCGAGAAGTTGATGACGTCGCGAATACCAATAGTGCCCGCTTCCAATTCGGTGCCAATCTTAAGCAGCTCGGCCACCGCGATTGGAGAGCGACTAATTCCTTTTTGTGCCCGTTTTTGTCCCCACTCGATACGCTTGGCGATCGAAACTTCCTGTTCCCGTTTAAGCAAGGGCACGACGCCCATCTCGCGCATGTATACGCGTACGGGATCAGAAGTCTTGTCGAGCTCACCAGCCGAAAGATCGAGTTCCATTTCTTCCGGAGCGACTTCGTCATCTTCGACGCGCGCAGCGGCGGAAGACGGCTCGCCCATAACGGGTTCATCGGTTTCAGTTCCGGCGATGCCCGCAGTGGCGAGTTTTTCTAAAACCTCATCAATATCTTCAATCGAAACTGTATCGTCCAACAGCTCTTCATGAGCGCTGGAGAAATCGGGCTTGACCGAGTCCATCGGCTCAACCCCATCTTGATCTTTTGGAAGCCTAGCCAATTTTCAGACCATCCTTTCGCGCTTACCGTTTAATCACTGCACCTTCGTAACGATTCTGGGTATATCTATATTACGAAGAGGCTCATACTCTAGTTTCTTGCCGCGCCCGGTTCATTCTTGCCACCGGTTTTCGCTTGCCATTGCTGCTGCTTACACATGGCTTCAATCGCGAAACCACGTCTTTGAGTGTCATCGTTGCCAATACTTTGCCTACGGCCGCATCCACTTCGTCCAAAACTTCGTTAAGTACCGGGCCGATATTTACTCCAACCGGGCAGTCCGGATTCGGTGGATGACGGTGCAACGAGAAAACTCCCCTGCTCTCAACCGCCTGATATACATCGAGCAACGTAATTTGCTCAGGCAAACGTGCCAACTTCGAACCGCCCGTCGCGCCGGTTTGCGAAACGACGAGATTGGCTTCGGCTAATTCGCACAGCATCCGCCTAATGACAACAGCGTTGGTGTTAACGCTCTCAGCCACTTGCTCGGATTTCAACGATTCCTCGTCCGCCCAGGCCATGAGCGAGAGAACGTGAACTGCGACTGCGAATCTGCTACTGGTTGACATTCAGGAACTTCTAATTTTGTCTGTAACAAATATAGTTACAGTTACGGTTTTTGTCAACCCTAAGTTCGATCGCCATCGGAATCAGCCCGGCAGCCGCGTCTGGGCCTCATAGTCACCGAGTTTTCGGAGCCATCGACTCAAATCCGCACGGTACGCCGCTCAGCGCCTAACGGCCAGCGAACGATTCTAATGCAGACGAATCGGTGTCGAATGCGCATTGCAGTTAGTTAACACTTGCCAACGCGCTGATTGCGCCAATTATTGCCCAATTTCTAAATTGGCATAAGCGTTGCTCCCTCCTGCCACTGTTTGGTGACAATCTGCAGGCTACTTAACAAAGGAGAGAACGTATGTTGTGGACGATTCTTGTCATTCTGCTCGTGCTTTGGTTGATTGGATTTTTGGGTCACATCGGCGGTGGACTCATCCACTTGCTGCTCGTGATCGCGTTGATCGTGTTCATCATTAATCTCGTTTCGGGCCGTCGCGCCGTTTAGCGGCAGCGCTTTTCGCGTCTGACGCGGATTAACGGTCCGTGGTCGAAAAGAATAGAAGTTGGCGTTCGCGCCCGCATCTAACTGGGCCTGGTCGAAAGACCAGCGCATGTCGTCCACAGCAGCAACGCTTCTTCACCTGGTGGGGAGGCGTTGCTTTATGTGGCTCTCTGCCGTTCACGTTGTAAGCCGTTAATCTAATACGGCGTAAGCCACAGGCAATCCGGAATTGCCGAGATCATGCCTAATGTCGCAACTACATCTGAACAGGTCGAGCAGCTAAAGCAAGATTCCGAAATCCAAAAGGCTCTCGATCAAACAACCCCGCCGCCTGAACTTGTAAAACCAGATACTAAACAACAGCGTAGATTTTATGTCGGCGTTTACCTGGCGCTGCTGGGCATCTTGGGTCTGGCGTACTACGGATTACATCTTCGGCTCATTCACATTGCCGACAGATTTTTTCCATTCGTCCAACGGGTCGCTCTGGGCTCGATTGCGATGGTCCTTACGCTTTTCGTTGCAAAGACGATCGACATCTTTTTGATTAGCAGCGTCGAAGAAGCAGCGTCGAAGTACAACATCCGCCGTATTCTGAAGCTAATAGCAGCAATCGTGCTGGGCTTAATAATCATTTCGATATTGTTTGCCAATTGGTATACCGCGGTCGTTTCCCTGGGCCTGGTATCGCTCATCCTTGGCTTTGCGTTACAAACACCGATTACGAGTTTCATCGGCTGGATCTATATTCTGATCCGCACTCCCTACCGCGTCGGCGATCGAATACGCATTGGTGATGCAACCGGGGACGTGATCGACGTTAGTTATCTGGATACGACCTTGTGGGAATTCGGCGGCGAATATTTATCGACTGACCATCCCAGCGGCCGGATAATCAAATTTCCAAACTCGAATGTGCTGAGCTCGGCGGTCTATAACTATTCGTGGCCGTTGTTTCCCTACATCTGGAACGAAATAAAATTTAACATCGCCTATGAAAGCGACCTGGACTTTGTCTCGAACACTTTGCGGCGAATTGCTGAAGAAGAAATCGGCGAAGCAATGCTGGATCGAGTGAGAACGTTTCGCAGCCTTCTCTCAGAGACTCCGGTGGACCAGTTGGAAGTTCGCGAGTATCCGGCGGTGC
>DATENN010000181.1:0-3325 GCA_035275045.1 Pyrinomonadaceae bacterium | reverse complement strand
AAAGTCCGCGGCAACCTGACATTACATGGCGTGACGCGTCGCATCGAGATTCCCGCGAGAGTAACTGTAAACGGAAACGAATTACGTGCTGTGGGTGAGTTTTCGATCGATCGCGGCGACTTTGGTGTGAAAGCCACTTCGGCATTTCATGGTTTAGTGCGCGTGAGAAATGGGGTGAAATTTACTTTCGATATTATTGGTCATCGCATTTGAATCCGCTTTAATCCGCGTATCCGTTTGGATGATTTAGCATCCATCGCCAGGCGGATTCAATGATCAGCCGTAGGTCCTGGAGCTGCGGCGTCCAACCCAATTCACTTTTGATTTTGTCCGAGCTTGCCACCAGTACCGCAGGATCTCCCGGCCGCCTGCCGACAACGTTAGCGCGAATTGTTTTCCCCGTGACTTCACGCGCGATCGCAATGACCTGATTGACGCTGTAACCACTGCGGCCACAACCAAGGTTGTAGATTCTGCTGCCGCGATCGAGTTGGTGCAGCGCGAGGACATGCGCGCGCGCAAGATCGATTACGTGAATGTAATCTCGGACGCAGGTGCCGTCAGAAGTGGGATAGTCATCACCGAAAATGGAGACAGCCTGCCGGCGCCCGGCTGCGACCTGCAACGTTACCGGAATTAGGTGACTTTCCGGATCGTGATCTTCGCCGCAATGCTCACTCGCTCCTGCGGCGTTGAAGTAGCGAAGTGAAGCGTAGCGAAAACCATAGGCCACGTCATACCAGTGCAGTGCCCGCTCAAAAGCGAGCTTCGATTCTCCATATGGATTCGTGGGCTGGTTATGCTCATTTTCTTCGATCGGCTGTTTGGACGGCTCGCCGTACGTAGCCGCGGAAGATGAAAAGACGATGTGCTTCACCTCGATAGCGCGCATCGCCTCAAGCAGGTTCAGGGCGTTAATTACGTTGTTTTGATAATACTTTGCAGGGTGTTCGCAGGATTCGCCGACTAGGGCATCAGCGGCCATGTGCACGACGGAATCAATTCGATTGACGGAAAGCGTTTCGCGCAGTTTTTGACCGTCAGCGAGATCGGCTTCAACCAATTTCGCGGGAGCTCGAACGGCCGAGCGGTGCCCCTTTTGCAGATTGTCAAAGACGACGACGTCATTGCCGTCGTGAAGCAACTGCTCAGTGACGACGCTGCCGATATAGCCCGCGCCGCCGGTGACCATCACTCTCATAAGATCGGCAATCCGTGGTGCGCTTCGCGAAGTGGCTAGGTGTGGGCCACTTTCGGTTGTGCGCTCGCAGAGCTGGCGGGGGCAGAATCGGCAGGAGCGTAGTAAAGAATACGGTTGCAGTTGTCGCAGGTAACCACTTCATCACCGCGTCGCACCTGGGCCATCGCCTGTGGTCTTAATGCCATGAAGCAGGCCATGCACGCGCCGTTGCGGGCTTCGGCCACCGCCACGCCGTCGCGAATGCGCGCACTGATGCGAGCGTAAAGCGAAGCCATCGATTTTGGCAGCGAATTTAATAACTGCGCGCGTTCCGCCTGACTCGCGCTTAACTTTTCGGCTTGAATTCGCGTTTCCTCGTCAAACGCCTGCATGCGAGCGTCGCGGTCGGAATTCAAAGAAGCGATTTCGTCAGCGCGTTCGTTCAGCGCGCCCTCTGCTTTTTCAGACGCTTCCATTTGCTCGAGCACGGCCGTTTCCAGGGTCGAGATCTGTTTGCGCGCCGCGTCAGCTTCGCGTATCGCAGCCGTGTATTCGTCCTGCTTCTTTGATGACATCAGATTGCGTTCGGCGCGTTCGGCGCGTGTGCGTTGGTCTGCAATTTCAGTCTCGAGACGGGTCCGTGTCTGACGCGCTTCGTCACGGCTGTTTTCCAGGGCGCGAATTTCAAAGGCGCGCTGATCGAATTCTGCTTCGATCTCAGCGCGCCTTTTGGGTATCGCTTCCAGTTCTTCTTTTAGTCTTCTTATGCTTGTGTCCAGTTTTTGTAGAGCGACTAATTGCTGCAATTCCGCTTTCACTCTTTATGCTCTCCTTAAAAGAACAGGGCCGGGGGATTTATTAATGGCAATCATTGCGTGGATTATCGGGCATCGCGGGTGAACGCGCAAGTCAGCACCAAAGCGCTCGGCCGAGAATATTCGCTGACGTTCTTAATTAGGTATTAGCGGTCGCGGGATCAGGCCGAATTTCGTGAAGAATTGGCGCGGCCGAGGGCGCGCCGGCGCCGGTAGCACGCCGATATTTGAAACGGTGTCCGAGTTTCAAGATTGGTTGTTCAAGCAAATGCCAGGACGTCATCGCGGCCGCGAAGGTGACAGCTATCGCGAAGGCGGTAACAGCCCGTCCGGCCCACGAATTCGCTTCAGGCTCCTGGTCCAGGAAGAAGCGATGGGAGACTGTCAGCGCTCCAAGATTAAAAATGTAGAGTCCGTAAGCGAGCTTTCCTAAAAAGCGCAGCGTCGGCCAGCGCGCAATTTTTGCAAACAAACCGTCTTTCTGTGTCACTATGATTGTCAAAATCGCGGTGTAGAACAATGCAAACACTGAGAGCCCAATTGTGTTCATCAGTGATCTGCCTTGCGTTACATCAAACGTCACGAACAACACAATGACGGCGAATAGCAACGCAAGCAAAGCATAAATTTGAAAGCGCCAGGCTTGCATTCGCCGGAACCAGTCCGGCTTTCTCACACCATAGGCGAGCAGCGCGCCGAGCAACAGCGAGTCGGCGCGGCACGGCATCAAGACATGCGGCGCAAAGTAATGATTCGGATACAGGAAATAAAGAGTGGTGCGCAACACAGGTGCCGCGACGATAAACGTCAGCAACACGGCGGGAAGTTTGCGCGGCGGTACCAGAAAAATTGTTAGCGGCAAGAGCAGGTAGAATTGTTCTTCGACTGCAAGCGACCACGTCATCGCCAGCAGCGGGGTGCGAAAGTCTGTCCACTTCGCGATAAAGAAATTTTGCGTAAAGGTGAGGTATGAAGCGACCGGGAAAAAATTATTGAAAAAGCGATCGAGGGTCGAGACGTGCACAAACAACACGCCGAGAAGAATCAAAATCAGCCAGGCGTAGTAAAGCGGAAAGATGCGACAGACACGCCGAATGTAGAACGCGCGAAAGTAATTGAGAGCGCCGCGATTGTCGATGAGTATGCCGGCAATCAGAAAACCCGATAGCACAAAAAACAAATCAACACCGCTCCAGGTAAGGCTGGTGACGCGGCTTATCGCATTCGGCAGGCCCGGACCATAGACGGTAATACCGACGAAATGCCAGATCAGCACCAAAAAGATCGCCAAACCGCGGATGCCGTCGAGTTCCGGGACTCGTTTTTCAGA
>DATENN010000180.1:0-10405 GCA_035275045.1 Pyrinomonadaceae bacterium | reverse complement strand
GCGAGCCGCACATAGCGCTCAATCTTGCTGATTCGGTTGCGCGGCACCAGAATCATGTCGCCGGGCTGAAGTGTCAGGTCGTTTTCCAGATCGCTGGTGCGCTTAAGAGTCTTGAAGTTCAAACTGCGGACTTCAGCAGTGTCCGCATTCAGTTTTCGATAAACGAGGATCTGCGAAGACTTCGCGCTGTCTTTAAAACCACCCGCGAGCAACACTGCCTGGACGGCAGTAAGTTTTTCGCGCAACTCAAATTTGCCGGGTTGGACCACCTCGCCAGCTACAACCACGTATGGCTTTTGAAATTCCTTGAGCACTACAGTCAGTTCGGGTGATTCAAGCCGGGCGCGAGCGCGCACCAGAATCAAGTTTCGGACTTGTTCAAGGTTGCGGCCCTCGACTTTTATATCGCCACCCATTTCGAGCGAGATGAAACCATCGGGTTGAACACTGACCGTTTGATTGAACTCGGGCGTGTACCGGTACTGAACGTCGAGGACGTCGCCGGGATGCAACACGTAACGTTCTTCGGCCCCGAACGCCGTTAGTCGTGGCCGTTGCGCTGGGGTCGTTGTCTGCGCGTAAGACGCGTAGCAGGCGCTCAAAACCAGCAGGCCAATTACAGTCAGCTTCTTAAAGGTGATAGTCATGACGCGTTTACAGTCGTTGATAGATCCAATTAGGCACCGGATAGCGCCGCTGGTTGAGCACAAATCCAAGGAAGCGTCCCTGCGCACTCTCAATCATTTGCTGCGTTCGTTTAATCTGTGCGCGCCTGGTTTGCGCGGCCTTGATCACCACGCTAACGCCGTCGACTAAGGGTGCGAGACTGACTGCATCAGGCGCTTCGGCTAAAGCAGGACAATCGATCAGGATGTAATCAAAGTTCCAACGCAGAGCTTTGATTGTGGCCATACGATATTCCGGGTTGGCGTCCCATTCATTCGGTCGCGCACGCAGCCGCGCCGTTTGCGCAACTTGAGTCTTCGACATGGTCAGCAAATTATCGAGCTCGGTCTCTTCACAAAATCTTGCGACATAGTTGGCGTCGGCGAGGTAGAACTCACGCAACGCGTGCGCATCGACACGCAATACCCGCTTATGCGTTTGAATCGCCAATTCTTTTGCGATTAAGTTGACTACGTAACTGACACCTTCACCCGGTGTCGCTGAAGTAAAAGCGACCACGCGATTGCGCAGCTTGCCGTCGTCGCCCGCGGTCTGAAAAACTGTCTTGATTAGTTCAAGATAGAAGCCCACTGCCGTACGCCCTTTCAAATTGTCAGTCTGCCCATTCCAGTTGCGGTTCAGTCGTAAACGATCCTCTCACTTGAGCAGTCGCGAATTCCGCGTCCGCCATCGCTTCGTGCGCATTCGTCGGCAAAGAAGCGAGCACAGGCCGACCGGTAACCTGCTCAAGTTCGGCCGCTGTTAAGACTGTGTCGCGCATAAATTCGGCGACGACAACACTTGCCAAACTCAACAACGCACCGAGAAAGATGCCGAGCATCAGGTTGAGCGGGCGATTCGGACGCACCGGCAGACTCGGCTGCTCGGCAGTTTCCGCAACGGAAACATTGGTGATCTTGTTTTGATCGAGCTCGTCCGTGACGCGCGCCTCTTCTTCCTTTTTCTGATAAAGCTGGTAGTTCTCTTCAGCCTGCTTGACCTTACGGTTGAGGTCTTCGTATTCCCCGGTAATACCTTCCAACCGCGACAACTGGTTTTCGTATTGCGCGACCTGGCCTTCGAGGACACTCAATCTGCCCTGGGCTCCGGCCTGGTCCACTCGCGCGCGGGCTTGTTCCGTCTCCAATGTCTGGCGCAGCGGATTTAGATCAGTCGATTGCTCAGTAGCGGTTTCGGTGGTTGCCTTGTCCAGCGCTTCACGCGTGGTTTTGATTTGCTGGTCAACCTCTTTGACCAGCCGGTCGTCGGCGCGAAACTTCGTCAGCAATTGGGTGCGCTTGTTCTGCAACTCCACGATCATCGTGTTGAGGTGTTCAGCGGAATATTGATTCGGCAAAGCCCGCCGTTGCGTCACGATGCGCGGGTGAATCTTCTGTAATTGCTGGTCCAGTTTGGCAATTCGTTCGTTCAGTT
Organism: Pyrinomonadaceae bacterium; assembly: GCA_035275045.1. Taxonomy (GTDB): domain Bacteria; phylum Acidobacteriota; class Blastocatellia; order Pyrinomonadales; family Pyrinomonadaceae; genus PSRF01. The sequence continues at coordinate 8,305 of DATENN010000180.1, read as the reverse complement.
CGGAAAGTGTGGCTCGTGTTTCCAGCATTCTCGATTTCGCATCCGTCAGCTTCTGCACGGTTTGCTCTTTCTGCTGAGTCAGCGAAACCACATTCATCGATTGCTGAAAATTCGAAAGTTGTTTTTGCGCTTCCCGCAGACCGTCTTCAGATTGCGTCGCCTGGTTTTTGAAAAAGTCGTAGGTGCCAGGTGGACGATGCAGCTTGAGGTGTTTTTCGAGATACAAGTCCTGAAGTTTTCGGAGAACTTTCGCGGCCATCTCCGGCGAGTTTGAGGTGTACTTCACCTCGATGATATTCGCTTTTTTGACCGCCGTTATCGACAGGCTTTTAACCAGCCGCTGGGTCGCTTCTTCGACCTGGGCCGCCTGCGTCGCTGCCGCTTGTTTTAGTCCGAGCATCGCGGTAAGCGAACGTCCTGACTGGTACAAACCGCAATCGGTGACCACCTGTTTCATCAGATCGTCACTGGTCAACAATTCGATTTCCGAATTGATCTGGTTTTCCGATACTTCATTTTCAAAATAGGTTCCGGCAGTTCCAGTGGTGCGTTCTGGGGTAATGGGAACATCTGATCGAGTGTTTTTGACGAGGATCTTCATGCGCGACTCGTACTCGTTCGGCATGAGAAAGGTAAGCACGCCCGTTCCGATCGCGACCGTCAAAAAGGTCGTACAGATCAGGGCCTTATGTCGGAAGAGCGCGCTGACAACGTCGCGTACAGAGAGTTGAGCGTGCTCCGATTTACTCGGCGTAAAATTGTTCATAAACCTTTGTTCTGCAAATGATTTAAAAGGGGAATGGGCGTGAGGTTCCGCAATTTCTGGAAGCGGCGCGGAACACGTGTGGTCAGTTCAAAAAAACTGCGGGAAAAAGATTTCCTGAGCGGAGATTCACTGGCCAAGCGGCTCGATGAACTGCGGCGCGGCCGTCAAGCTCAACCTTAAACCCGCCTGATTTGTTCTTTCTTCGCCGCTGATTTGTCCGGTCAGAGAGGTCACGCGGAAACGGTGGCCGTTCATTGGAAGCAGAACCGCGCTGCCGAACCATGCAGTCGTCCACGCGGCATATTTCGTCTTCTGCCCGCTACAACGAAACGCGAATACATAATCGTTGCCACTAAAATCCGCGGTGCCGAGCCGACTGCCAAAACCGCAACCATCCAAAAACTTTGTCAGTGTTTGCGTCGCAATATACGAGGGCTTCGCATCATATGGCGGCACGCGTTGAACGTAATGCGCAGGTAGTACGGTGCCAAAGTGGTGCTCGATCTCACCGGCTTCCCGGCCATCGTCGCGCCAGTCGTACCAAATCGAAAGCGCTATCCCTTGCGATTGATTTATCAGCATTTGACGCGCAAGCAGCGCTGCCTGTTTCTGTTCACCTACGTTGAAGCTCGCTGAAGAATAGCCCCACTCGCTTGAAATTATTGGTATTCGCTTGTTTGCCGGCGCGTACTTTTGAATTAGTTCTCTTAGGCGCGCATAGTCTTCGACGACGGTTTCCGGGTCCCCCTTTCGGTAAGGATGAACTGAAACCGCAGTCCAGTAATTCAACAAGCCGGCCTGAAAACAAGCTTCGAGAAATTCGAAGTCAACGCCCCAAACGGATGGTCCAATGACTTGTTCTTCAGGCGCGGCTTGCCGCATGGCGACGCTCGTCTCGAGCGCGAGCTTCACATAGTTTGAAACGTTTGGCGCCGGAGTCCAAAACGGTGTGTTGGGTTCATTGTAGATTTCCCAAATCACTCCGCGGCCACGGAAATGTTTGACCGCTGCCGCTGCCCAGTTGGCGAAACCGCGCCTTCCTTCCGTAGTGTGCGGTGCGTGATCGCCGTCGTACAGTCTATTCGTGTAATCGAGTATGAAGAGCGCGCGCAAGTGCTGCTCGGAAAGAGCATTGATTAAACGGTCGTAAGCAGCGAAGTCGTAATTCCCTTTCTGGACCTCGGTGTCTTGCCAGACAAAATCAGTGCGAATCCAGCGAAATCCGGCCGCAGAAACCATCGCGAGTTCACCCGGCTTTGGATCAGTGAAGTGAATGTTGACGCCGAGCGCATTTGGAATTGTCGGCGCAGAGATATCGCTGGGCCACACGCCAGACGGATGAGCGCTGGAGGTGCAGCCTGCACATAACAAGATGCACACGAACAGAATTGAAATTAGCCACGCAGCCATGCAGTTATTCAATTCAAACTGCGAATACGGCACAGATGCCGTGTTTCAGTGTGGTGTGTGAGCAAAAGCCCAATCCCATCGATCAATCCGTGGGCTATTGTCAATCGCCGGCTTCGTCGACTTTGCAGCAAAGTTCTGCCGGCGATAGACATTTGGCGCTCCTTAGGATTGAAGAAATAACTAGTTCGAACGTGCTTGGCGGGGCAAGCGAATGTGAATTCTGAAGTCGTGATTCTCTATCCTTGATTTCGGACTGCATTGATAAAGTCAGCCAACAGGCCATAGGCGGTGCTCTGCAGATTTGGGCGGTGAGAAGTAATGGTAAGTCCCGGCATCATGTCGAGCTCAAAATGAATCGCCAGCGATGTGCCGCGGACAGTTGCGAGCGGATCCAGCGCACCGATTTGTTCTGGTCGAACACTCGCCGCGATTGTGCCATCAGGTTGGGTCCTCGCTCGGGCGATTAACTTGAACGGTTTATTTTCGGATCGCGCCCTTTGCAGTTGTTGCGGTGTGAGATCGCGAATGCCGCAACGCGCGACGTCAGCGGGCTTCAATGATACGTTCATCAGTACATTCGCCAACGCGCAAACTTTCATCGTTGCGTCCCAACCATCGATATCGTGAGCTGGGTCAGTTTCAGTTACGCCGAGTTCTTGTGCTGATTTGAGGCCTTCCCCAAAGCTTCGTCCTGCTTCCATCGTTTCAAGGATAACGTTGGTAGTTGAGCTGAAAACCCCAGCAAAAGCGCGCAATTTTGCGGCCGGTAGGGTTTCGCGGAACAGGGAAAAAACGGGGGCGCTATCAAGCACCGACGCTTCGAAAAGAAAGCAGCGCTGCATCGACCGAGCTAACTCGTTGAGTTCCCGAAACCCGTAAACGACGACGCCTTTATTTGCAGTTATCACATGCGCGTCCGCCTGCAACGACGCGCGCTCGTAATCGATCGCCGGTTGACCGGTTTCAGGTTGTAGTGACGTCGTCTCAAAAACCGCGTTCGGTTTTGCGTGGCTCAGCCATTCATGAATGTTCGTAAGTGCGTTAGAGTTCGCCGCCGCTGGCTGAAGCAAATCCTGTGAATCGAATCCGGCGTTATTGGCTTGCCAACCGAGTGTTCGACTCGCGATGCCCGTAATCCGATAAGCGATGCCGTAGGTCTCTTTTAGCTCTTGAGACTTCGACTGCAACAGTCGCACGAGCGCGCGGCCGACCTTGCCGAAGCCTAAAAAACAAAGATTGTATTGTTTCATGCTTAATTGGTTGCGCGACGCAAGTTATACTGCGACCAGGCAAAATTCGTTAATAAGTTTTCGATGAAACAATATCACGATCTACTGCGATCGATTCTGGAAAACGGAAAGCCGCACCAGGATCGCACTGGCGTCGGCACCATTTCTCACTTCGGCTATCAAACGCGCTTTGATCTGCGCCAGGGCTTTCCCATCGTTACAACAAAAAAAGTTCCGTTTCGTTGGGTCGCGGAAGAACTGTTTTGGTTCTTGTCGGGCGACACGAATGAAGCCAGTTTACGAGCAAAAGGTGTCGACATTTGGGCTGAATGGGCGGACGAGGACCACACTAAACGCTTTGATCGCACCGAGGGCGATCTCGGCCCGGTTTATGGTTATCTTTGGCGATCGTTTGGCGGTGATTACCCGCACCACAATGGTGTGGATCAAATAAGAAAACTCGTAGATGACATTCAACACCGGCCAAACTCGCGACGGTTAATCGTCACGGGTTGGGACCCGCGCCAGGCTGACAACGTCGATCTACCGCCATGTCATACTCTTTTTCAATTCAAAGTTGACGACGGTTTGCTGCATTGCCAACTGTATCAACGCTCAGCCGACGCATTTCTAGGCGTCCCTTTCAACATCAGTTCCTACGCCTTGCTGACACACATGCTGGCCCACGTCACCAATCTGCAAGCGGGTGAGTTCGTCTACACACTTGGCGATTACCACATCTATCAGAACCATCTTGAGCAAGTGCGCACGTTGTTGGAGCGCAATTTTTATCCGCTGCCAACGCTTGAGATTGCAGATCCAGGTAATGAGTTGAAGGGTCTTGACGGTTTACTGGCGATGCGTTACCAACACCTACGTCTCGACAATTACCAGTCGCATGGAAAGATCGCGGCGGCGGTCGCCGTTTAGTTCCGAGGAGCCTTTAGTTGGTGGATCTTCTTTCACAAATGGCGAACTGAACTTATTGAACAACTCTAATGATCATTGGAATCGTTGCAGTCGACCGGAATGACGCCATTGGAAAAGGTGGAAAGTTACCGTGGCATTACTCTGCCGACATGAAGTTTTTCAAGGCGACAACGACGGGAAACGCGTGTGTCATGGGACATCGGACGTGGCAAACGCTGAAAAAACCCTTGCCGAATCGCTTGAATATCGTTTTGAGTCGCAGCGCCGAAATTCCACCGCAGGAATCGCTCCTAGTCTTACGTGACGTCGACGCGGTTCTTGCAATGGAAAAAGTTTTGGAAACGGATCTATTCGTGATCGGTGGCGCGCAGGTCTACAAATCCTTTTTACCTCACATCGAGAAATGGATCGTTACCGAAGTGCCGTTGACCGTCGACGGCGCGGACACTTTTATGCCCCCCGGTTATCTCGAGGGGTTCAAACTGGAAGCGTCTCAGAACCTGGAAGAGGGCCTGGTGATCAAAACATACAGTAAGAGTGAGACTTCACCAGAGCTCTAAGACGGTACTTTAGAATTCGGAATGCGGATTCAACCGCGTCAAACCGCAATCATTAATGCGCGTGCGCAACGCACATCCCGTCGCTCTGACTCTGTGTTATGAGGTTTGTGGTTTTATCTCAAAAGCTTGAACGCGTGCGTCCATTCATTCCGCAAAAATCCTGGGATGCACCACAGCATCGCCAATGGCTCGATGGCCCGCGCAGCCTCAACCGCGCCCATGTCTAAAGTTTCCCAACCAAACTGATCAAGAATTTCGCTCACAACTTTTTTCGCACCAGCGTCGTTGCCACAAATAAACATCGATGGCCGTCCGCCGTCGAAACGCGGGTTCACCATTAGGTCGCTGCCTACGGAATTGAACGCTTTCACAAAGTTTGCGTCAGGAAATTCCTTTTGCAGTTGCTCCAACAGCGATTCGTTTGGTTTGGTGAAATAATTGAGAACGCCGTTTACCGGCGGCGAGTCCGAAATGGGATTGGTTGCATCAATGACCGTTTTTCCCGCGAGATTATCAGCTCCAGCGAGACCCAATGCGGCTGATGCGGCTTTGCCACTCACGGCGAGCACAACGATTTCGCCGAATGCAGCCGCCTCGGCAAAACTTCCCACGCTCGCGGATGGATTTCGAGCAGCCCAGTCCGCCAGTTTTTTTGTGTTGCGCGTGCCCAGCATCACTTCATGCCGATGCTTTACAAATCCGTCACCCAGGGCTTGGCCGACGTCGCCCGATCCCAAAATTCCAATTTTCATATGATCAGTGTTAATTCAGCGGTCCAGTATTGTGCAGCTTCAAATCCAAAACATCATGCCGGGTGATTATGCCGGTAATGCGGCCATACTCTTCGACCAACACCGCTGGGCCGGATTGCAGATGAGTCGTGACTTCAGTTGCGCTGGCGTCGACGTCGACGGTGGGAAAACTTTCTTCCATAACTTCGCTGACAGCCGCGTCAAGTAGATGGCGATTCCGCACAACCTTTGCGAGCACGCGATTTTCTCGCAGCGACCCAACCGGTCGTCCTTCTTCAAGCACTGGAATTTGAGTTAGGCCCAGCTCGTTCATCTTTGCAAGCGCATCAGCTAGTTTGTCCTCCGGCGAAACCCAAACCAACGAACGCGGTGCGTGATCACCTTTCGTATCGTTAATTAATCCGGCTGTCATTTTTTGCGGCTCGAGCAGCCGCTTTTCTTTTAGCCACTCGTCCGAATGATGCTTGCTGAGATAGTGCTCGCCGGTGTCGCATACGATGAATACGACTACTGCGTTTTCATCCAGATCGCGCGCGACTTCGAGAGCTGCGGCCAGATTGGTGCCGCTCGAGCCGCCACAAAAAATTCCCTCCACGCGACCCAACTGGCGCGACATTTCAAACGATTCGCGATCCGACACGTTGATCACGCGGTCGACATACTGAATGTGAACGTTGGGGGGCACAACTTCCTGGCCGATGCCTTCAACCAGATAAGGCGTGGTCTCGATCACTTTTCCCGTTTCTTTATAAGTTTTGAAAATCGAACCGTAGGGATCGGCCCCGATCACTTGAATGTTTGGGTTCTTTTCCTTGAGAAATCTGCCCGTGCCGGAAATTGTTCCACCAGTGCCAATGCCGGCAACGAAGTGCGTAATCTTCCCTTCAGTTTGTTCCCAAATTTCCGGGCCAGTTGTTCGGTAATGGGCTTCGGGATTAGCGGGGTGTGAATATTGGTCGGGATAAAAAGAGTTGGGAGTTTCGCGTGCGATACGCTGCGCAGTTGTAACGTAGTGATCGGGGGTGCCGGGCTTGGCCGAGACGGGAGTTATCACCACGTCAGCACCCAAAGCTTTTAAGTAACGCGATTTTTCAACCGACGCTTTGTCTGTCATTACGAAAATGCACTTGTAACCTTTTACCGCCGCAGCCAGCGCGAGACCGATGCCGGTGTTGCCGGATGTCGCTTCAATGATCGTCCCACCCGGCTTCAACTTTCCTTCGCGCTCGGCCGCCGAAATCATGGATACGCCAATACGATCCTTAACCGAAAAACCCGGATTAAGGTTTTCCATTTTCGCAAGCACGGTGGCTTTCGAGCCGCGGCTCAAATGATTGAGTTTCACCAGGGGCGTATGCCCGATTAGCGCGAGAACATTCTCGTAGTAGTGCATTCCAATCTCCGGGACAGTTGATTGGTGTATTTCTAGCAGAACTAAACCTTTCGCGCTATTTCAGAAGCGCGGCATCACAGATTTTTTTTGCGATCAGTTCACCGGCGACTCGATTACCGGTGACATTCCAATGGCCATTGCCCAGGTTCTTGTCAAAGCCGTGTAAATATACGTGATTAGCTTCAGCGTATTGAGCCAGTTCCGGCGCCAGCGTGATTACCGGAATGTTTTGGCTTTGGCAAAGTGTTCTGATCCGATTATCCGGATAAAACAGATCGTTGGAACCGAAGCGAACTTTCATCGCCTCGCGTTGTGCAGCATCAGGCCAAACCTGAGGGCCATTGCTTAGAGTCACCACGACGAACTTCGCGCCGTGCTGTCTTACCTCATTGCCTATCTCTTTAACTAACTCTTCGGTAACTTGCCAGGCAGTGTTCCAAAGGGTGTCGTGCGGTTCGCGATAAACGAGATTATCTGCGCCAAGCTCAACACCGGGCCCGGGCGCATTTGGCTGATCAGGAGAAGCGGGATGCGGCGCGCTCTCGTTGCTTTGAGACAAGCGCGCGCGCCATGACGCGGTCAAAGCTTTAAGGGCGCGATGCCCTTGGATAATTGCCTGGACTACGCGCGAATCGTTCCGCAGCCAGCGTCCAAAGCGCCGTAGCGGCGATCGTTGCGAAACGAACGTGGATGTTTTTCTGAACGAGTTATCGAGAACTAACTGATCATTGTTATAAGTGAAATACGGGATGTCATCGACTTTTTTAAGCACCCGAGTGTTATCGGTAAGATCGTTATTAGTCGTAAACGCCAGCATCACCACGTCAGGCGAGTACTTCCAAACTCTCTCGCGGAGCGTCAGCAGTTCCTGCGCAGTTCCATAGCCTGAAACTCCAAAATTAATTACTTCGATGGTCTTTCCTGACGCCGCATCGCATTCCTGCAACTTGTTTTTCATGACATACCAGAATGCCTGGTCTAATGGGACTGCGAAGGCCTCCGCATAAGAATCTCCAATCAACGCTATCCGTAACGTATTGGCTGGTTTTGGGATCGAGTGCTCGACGTCGCGAAGGCCGTCGGAATTTATGCGCACATACGATCGTCCTTCCTTTCGATACCAGCCTTCGGCGCCCGGCAGCAAAGCATAGCCACGGGCGTCGTCGAGCACATAAAAATTAGGAAAGGAATAACCGGCCACACGCAATGCAACTTCGGCGATGAGCGCGCCGAAAAGAACTCCAAATAAGACGAGAACGAGTTTG
>DATENN010000179.1:0-5146 GCA_035275045.1 Pyrinomonadaceae bacterium | reverse complement strand
CTATCTTCGAAAAGCGAAAAGGTACGAACGGAACCCCGCCGGCGCCGCAAGGCTTTGGTGGACCGGGCAGTTATGGCGCCGGCACCTAATTTCGCCCGCGGAAATTTTATTAACCCAGTAGGAGAAACTATTGCATGTCTCAACAGTGGATGCCGCCGCCAGCGCCGGATGCGCCGGCAAACGTTCCTAACTATTTGGTGCCGGCGATCATTTCGTTGTTCTGTTGCTGGCCCTTGGCGATTGTCGCGATAATCTTTGCGGCGCAGGTTAACGGCAAGGTCGCATCGGGAGATATTGCCGGCGCAGTTGATGCTTCGAAAAAAGCCAAACTTTTCAGCTTCATTTCCATTGGTATTGGATTGGCGCTCGGTTTGGTCTATCTGCTTCTGACCGTGCTCGGTATCGGTTTGGGAGCGATCAACTCGTAAGATCCCACAACCCACGGGTTCGACGAAGATGCGCATTGATGCGAACCCGTAAATGAAATCGGAGAATTGAAAGTCGATGACGAGATATTGCACAAAGTGTGGCGCAGTTAATGATGAAAGCGCTCAGTACTGCTCGACCTGCCAGGCGCCAATGACTTCGCCGCCGGGCTATCAGCCGATGCAGTCGGTCAATCAGGGTTCGTCGGGACCCATGACCGATTGGAAAGCAATGGGCGCGGACAAGAAGTTAGTAGCGGGCATCTGCGGCATATTGTTAGGCGGTTTCGGAGTTCACAAGTTCATCCTCGGATACACGACTGAAGGAATTATTCAGATAGTGATCACCTTCATTACCTGCGGCGTCGGCTCAGTCGTCGGGTTAATTGAAGGCATCATCTATCTGACGAAGTCGGATGAAGACTTTGTCAGAACGTACATCCAAAATAAGAAGGGCTGGTTCTAGATTTTTCTTCCAGAACGTGACGCGCTGGGAGTATTTCCGGCGCGTTGCTGTTTTCCTTCCGCGGCATTTTCCGGCGGCCATTCCCGCGTGATAACTTAACGTCCCGTGATGTTTGCCGAGACGTTCAATCCTCGAAACCCTCGATTAGTAGCCTTGTTCGGTTGGCTGACGCTGGCGTTCGCCGCAGTTTATCTATTCATTTTTGAACCCGGTAAATCCGGCCTTTTCCCCGTCTGCCCGTTTCGCGCCGTCACCGGTTTCGCATGCCCCGGGTGCGGCAGTACGCGCGGCATGCACGCGCTGGTTCACGGCGACGTCGTCGCGGCTTTCAAATTCAATCCATTGTTCGTGCTGGCCCTTCCGTTTATGGCCTTTGCGTTTGTGCGATTTACGAATTCAGCGATCAGCGGGCGGCCGCTTGCGCCTAATCAACTGAAAGCGAAATACATTTGGGTCATCTTTGGCATCGTTTTGTTCTTTTGGATTTTTCGCAACACTCCGTTTTATCCCTTTCCTGTTTAGACGCCTGTAACCTTCATGACTGCCGCCGACGAAGATCTCAAGGAACGAGTGCGTGCTTTCTGGCAAGCGCATCCGTGCGGGATAAAATTTGCCGATGCTGAACCGGGTTCGCGCCGCTTTTACGAACTTGTCGAGCGGCACCGTTATGAAACGGAATGGCATATTCCGGCGGCCGCGAATTTTGCCAACACGGGCGGGTTGAAAGTTTTGGAGATTGGTTGTGGCCTGGGCACCGACGGCGCGCAGTTCGCAAAGGCGGGCGCGGATTACACGGGCGTCGATTTAACTGATGCGGCGATCGAATTAGCCCGGCGACGGTTCGAGATGTTCGGCCTGCGCGGAAAATTCAAAACCGCCGATGCGGAGCAACTTGATTTTGCTGACGAGAGTTTCGATCTCGTTTATTCACATGGAGTGTTGCATCACACGCCGGATACGGCCCAGGCGGTGCGCGAAATCCATCGCGTGTTGCGGCCGCGTGGGCGCGCAATCGTGATGCTGTATCATCGCAATTCGTATAACTATCGAGTCAATATATCTATGTTGCGACGTGCGGGCGCGCGTTTGTTGACCTCGCCTGGCGGAGTTGAGCTGGTCCATAAGCTTACCGGCGAGCCAGTTGATTCGTTGCAACAGCACGCTGATTCCTTGCGAGCTCAAAAAGAATCTTATTTGGACCAGCAGGAATTCCTCAGTCAAAACACGGACGGCCCGGGCAATCCGCTGGCGCGTGTTTACTCGCGTGCGGAGGCAAAGCAACTGTTCCGGAATTTTTCTGAAGTCAATTTCGAAACGTATTTCTTCAACAAACGCTGGTTGCCGGTACTGGGAAGGCTGATGCCGCGGTCCATCGAATCAACACTCGCTGCGCGTTGGGGTTGGCATCTGTGGATTTACGCTACTAAATAAAACTTCGCCAGTCGTCCGTGCAGGACAAGAACGAAGAGACGACGACAACAACGGACACTGCACAACGGATAAATGAAGACCATTTTAATCACCGGCGGCGCGGGTTTCATCGGTTCACACCTGGTGGACCATCTGCTGGCCGAAGGTGATTGGCGAATTACGGTAGTCGACGACTTCAACGATTTTTACGATCCCGCCATCAAGAGAGACAACGTTCGAGCACACGAAGGCAATTCGAATTACGAATTGTTTAAGAGCGATATTCGGCATCGCGCAGCGCTGGAAAACGTGTTTGCGGATCGCCAGTACGATTGCATCGTTCACCTGGCTGCCCGCGCGGGTGTACGCCCTTCGCTGCACCAGCCGATGCTTTACTCGGAAACTAATATTTCGGGGACCTTGAATTTGCTCGAGCTTGCAAGGGCGAACAAGATAAAGCAATTTGTATTTGGTTCTTCTTCGTCAGTGTATGGCATCAACGCGAAGGTACCCTTCAGCGAAGGCGATCCGATCCGGCAGCCGATCTCACCCTATGCCGCGACCAAGGCCGCCGGTGAATTGCTTTGTCACACCTATTCGCATTTGTACGGATTGCGTTGTGTCTGCCTACGGTTTTTTACTGTTTATGGACCACGACAACGTCCCGATTTAGCAATCCACAAGTTTGCCCGGCTCATAACTGAAGGCAAACCGATTCCTGTTTTCGGCGATGGCACGACGCGGCGCGACTATACCTACATCGACGACATCATTTCGGGCGTTCGGGCTGCAATCGATTATCGTGATCGAAATTATGAAGTAATCAACCTCGGTGAATCGCGCACCGTTGAACTGAACGAGTTGATCTCGTTGCTTGAAAAAGAGCTTGGAATGAGAGCGAAAATTGATCGTCAACCGCTACAGCCCGGTGACGTGCCGCAAACGTTTGCCGATATCACAAGGGCGAAGCAATTGCTCGGTTACAATCCGCAGACGCAGATTGAAGAGGGAATTCGCCGCTTTGTTGAGTGGTTCCGCGCGGGCGAGTCGGCGTGACGACGCGTTTTCGCGTTGCTTGTTAAGGTCCAAAGATTTCGAGTCAGGCGGCGATAAACTCCGTTCAGCTCTCAAGTTTCCTGCCGGTTGTTCTACAATGCCAACTTGACCCGACTTACTGATTAAATGTCCAGCACCACCGACACTATCAACAAACTGCCGCGTGAAATGCAGCAGCACACCTACTCGATCATGCATCGAGTTGAAGAAACACATTGGTGGTTTGTAGGGCGCAGAAAAATAATCGAGAGTTTTCTGCGGCCGGTTGTTAAAGAATTGCAGGCGTCCGCAACCGGACCGTTGCGCATTCTCGATGTCGGTTGCGGAACCGGAGCGAACCTCGAGATGCTGTCGCAGTTTGGCAAAGCCGAGGGAGTGGACGTGTCGGCCCAAGCCCTGGACTTTTGCCGCGCGCGTGGTTTGAATCTCGTTAAAGAAGGCGCCGCCGAAGAATTGCCTTACGAAGACACGTCGTTTGATTTGGTGACAGGCCTCGATGTCGTCGAACATCTTGATGACGACGTGGCCGGCTTACGCGAGATGCGGCGCATCGTACGGCCCGGCGGCAAGATAGTTTTGTTCGTGCCGGCCTTCACGTTTTTGTGGGGTGTGCAGGACGATATAAGCAATCATCGCCGTCGCTATAGTATGGGCCAGTTGCGAGCGGCAGTTGCCGCTGCCGGTTTTGAAATTGATCGTGCGAGCTATGTGAACCTGAGTTTCTTTGCGCCGATCTTGTTCGGACGTACGCTTATGCGTCTGACGGGACTCAAGCCGGCGTCGGAAAACAACATCACGGTTGGAGCTCTTAATGGCGTACTTGGAAGGTTATTTGGCGCGGAACGTTTTCTGTTGCGCCATTTGAATTTTCCATTTGGCGTTTCGATCATCTGCGTCGCGCGACGGGCAGGGTCAAGCGCATGATCGCAAGCTGACAGCTTGCATTACAACAATCGCAAGCTAAAGTTTGCGCTACGGCTAATGAAAGTTTACGACGAACAGGAAGACACTTTGACTAACGCCACGCCGCAGGCGCCGGGCGAAAAGCCGGAGCTGTCGATCTTTCTGCCCGTCTATAACGAAGAACCTAACCTGCCACCGCTTCATGCAAAACTCGACGAAGCTTTGAGGGTATTAGGCCGCACTGCTGAGATCATTTACGTTGACGACGGTTCGACGGATGGCAGTCTGAGCGTTTTGCGCGACCTGTCGCGGCTGGACCGCCGGGTTCGCGTCGTTGCTTTGAAACGTAATTACGGTCAGACCGCGGCGATGTCAGCAGGTATCGACGCCGCGCGCGGTGAAGTATTGATTCCGATGGATGCGGACCTGCAAAACGATCCGGCCGACATCGTTCGCCTGCTGGACAAGTTGGATGAAGGTTACGATGTGGTATCCGGCTGGCGAAAAAATCGTCAGGATAAAGCCATCACTCGCAAGTTTCCGTCGATGCTTGCGAACCGCTTAATTTCATGGATCGGTGGCGTGCCGCTGCATGATTACGGTTGCTCGTTAAAGGCGTACCGGCGCGAGTCGCTCGAGGATGTGCGGCTTTACGGCGAGATGCATCGCTTTATTCCGATTTATGCTGCCTGGGCCGGCGCGCGCGTGACTGAGATTCCGGTAACGCATCACGCTCGCACTATGGGCAAATCCAAATACGGATTGTCCCGCACGATTAAAGTTGTGTTCGACCTGATCACAATCAAGTTCATGGCGTCGTATCAAACCAAGCCGCTTTACCTTTTTGGTTGGGCGGGATTGCTAACGTTCGCCGTTTCATTAATTG
>DATENN010000178.1:0-4334 GCA_035275045.1 Pyrinomonadaceae bacterium | reverse complement strand
TTAATCTCGCAAAATGGTTTGCATTCGTACTCGTAATGTTTGTTGCCGGCTTTTCTGCGGCAGCGCAGTCAGCTGAGGAATCTGCCGTGCGCGGCGTCGTGCAACAGGTGTTCTCGCAATTGCAATCGCACGACTACGCTTCAATATATGATTCGCTGCCGTCGTCGACACGGACTCGAGTTTCCAAATCCAACTTTGTAAACGCGCTGCAACGGGCCCAGGACCGTTACTCGCTCGATCGCATTGACATCGGCCGCGTGCGCGTGTCGGGTGACCTCGCGGTTGTCGACACAGAACTGTTTGGCCGGATCAGCCAGCCGTTGACCGCGGAAGGCAAGATCGTCGTGCAACAGTATTTGATTCGTGAGGGCGGAAAGTGGCGAGTGGCAACCGGCGACAGCGGTACGATTCAACGTTTTCTTAAAAGCAATCCCAAATTCGCGCGGCAATTCCCTATTCGCCAAGCTCGTATTTTCATCAAGCAGAATAATAACTGGGTGGAATTTAGGGCGCCGCGAATGTAACAGCAACGACAGTCCGCGCGTGTCAGCTCATCATAAAATCGTCGAACGAAAGTTGCGCGTCGTCGACAGGTTCAGTGTATTCGCCGTGTCGAATTCGGGAACGCGGCACGTCCAAAGCCTCACGGACCGCATCAAGATGAAAGCGAATGATGTGCGGAGTGACGCGCACGGAAGGAATGCGACGTTTGCGTGCCAGACGGCGCACGGTTGACTCGCTGACTTGCAGGATTTTCGCAAGTTGCCGCGCCGTCAGGAACTCTTCTCGCTCTTCCATGGCTGATTGCGCCAATCGTATAGCAAGTCGAAAGCAGCGGCCAACCGTAAAACAGAAAGGTCAAAGGGCAGAGTTCAGAATTCAGAGATGGCAACTTGGATCTAAGCGCAAAATAACCCTGCCTTGACAGAGGGTTCCCATCGTCAGACTCTGACCCCGCATGTCTCACTTCTGACCTCTGACCTCTAACTTCCCTTCACGGCTTGATCGAGAGCGCAAGCCGGTAAACCGCGGCGCCGTCAACGTCGATATCCTGACTGACGGCTTCGCCATCTTTTGGCTTGACTGTGACGCGATACTTTGCAGCTTCAGGCGTGAGGCGAAAGACGAACGAACCTATTTCGTTTGTTATGCGGCCATCGATCTTTTTTGCATTTCCATCCGCTTCGATCCGGGCGAGCTCGATACGCGCGTTGGGAACGCTGCGGCCATTCACATCAAAGACACTGCCGCGAATGAAAGCAATCGAACCTTCATCAAGCGTCAAGACCAAGCGGTCACCCAAGGACCGGGTTTTGCCGGCTTTCACTTCAATATTTTCAATTGTCCCCACACTCAAACCCGGTTTACGAAAAGTAACACCGTAGATTCCCGGTTTCAGCCGCTCAACGACAAAGTCCCCGCTTTTATTGGTGGCAACGCGGGTGATTTCTTGTTCTCCCTGCCTGACGACGACCGTGACCGCGGAAGGATTGCCTACTTCGACGCGGACTTTTCCCTTTAAACCACCGGTTGCTTTGTCCTGCGCGGACACAGTTGAAGCAGCCAGAACTAAAAATCCAATGAGAGTGAGCACTTTTCGCATGCGTGGCATCATAACATCGGTTGCGTACATCAAGGTGGATGGATGCAGCGGAGCCTAGATGCTGTTGCTCCGGTCAAAGCCTTGCAACACATCGTTCGAGTCGCGCGAACCTGGCAGCACCTTGGAACGTATACACTGCAAAAGTATAATCAGGCCGAAGTAAGTGAGTTTTATTGTTCGCAAATGCTTTATCGATCCCCTTCAAGCAAGTCAATTCTTTTCTTTGCGTTATTGCTAACCGCAGCCAGTCTCGGCGCGACCGCGCAACAGACTGATCCAAAAGCCACGAGACCGCGCCAGGTCTTCCCTCGTACTGAACAAAATCCGGACGAGGTCTTAAAGATTGATACCGATCTGGTATCGGTTGACGTCCGCGCCCTGGGCACTGATGGACGACCGCTTCGCAATCTGCGTCAGGACGACTTCAAGGTTTACGTCGACGGCAACCTGCAACCGCTTGCGTTTTTTCAGGTTGAACGGCGAAACGGCGATCCGCGTCCGTTGGCAATGGTTTTTAGTTTGGATATTTCGGGCAGCATGACCGGCGAAGAGATGAATCGCCTGCGGCTGGCGCTGAATGCGTTTTCGGAAAAACTGTCGGATCATCCGGCCATGTACGCCGTGATGTCTTTCGGTATGAACGTAAAGACGGTTCAGAAATTCACTTCCGAGCCGGACAAGCTTGATCGCGCATTCGAAAGGTTAGCGCGCGAGCCGAACGGCCTCTCAACCCATACCTACGACGCCGTGGATGATGCGATTCGC
This sequence comes from Pyrinomonadaceae bacterium, assembly GCA_035275045.1. GTDB lineage: Bacteria > Acidobacteriota > Blastocatellia > Pyrinomonadales > Pyrinomonadaceae > PSRF01. The sequence goes on along the minus strand of DATENN010000178.1, from coordinate 1,966 downwards.
TTGCTGGTGCGGCACGCGCCGCGCACTCGCGAAGGTCGTTTGATCAAGCGCGCGGTGCTGGTCGTCACTGATGGTTTTCCGGTAGGCGATACGGTCTCGGCCCAGACTGTGATCGAACGTGCGAACGCCGCCGATGCCAGCATCTACGTCGTCACACTGCCGTCTTATTCACGAGTGATGGCCTCGGCTGCAGAAAATCCGCTGCCGACTCCGCTTGACGTAAGCGGTCTAACGGAGCTAACCGGCGGAAAAAGTGTTTATGCTGACGAGAGAAACTACGAAGGTTTGTTTCGCGCGCTTGCCGAAGAAGTAACGTCCGCTTATGTGCTCGCTTTTTATCCGCCGGAAGAAAAACGGCGCGACGGACAATTTCACAGCATCAAGGTCGAAGGTCCGAATGGCGCAATCCTGAGCCAGAGCCGGCCCGGCTTTCAAAGCGCCAGGCAATAACGAGTAAAAGGCAGTAGTCAAAATGCCCGCGTTTGCCGGCACTTCGCCCACTGCCGCTGGTTAGTTCCTGCTTAGTTAGAACTCGTCTTCTTCTTCGTCATCGTCCACTTCTTCTTCTTCGACGATGTCGAGTTCCACCGGATCCAGCCCGACTACTTCCAGATCGGTTCCGCACTCTTCACAAGAAACAAGTTCACCCTTGTCCGTATCCGTATCGACGTGGACATCCGCTTCGCATTCGGGACATGTTCCGATCGGCACTTCGCTACCTCCGCGAGAATCTCCCAGACAAACCGCCGCAAATATTCATCGGCGTATTATCGGTAATTATTGATTTGGCAAACACAATCTAACCGCCGATGCTGCTTTTTGCAATACTCTTTTCGCTGACTTTTTAAGGTCTCAAATGTGGATAAATTGCGGCGAAATCAGCGAGTCGAGACCCCGGCGCCGGTCTCGGAAGCGAATCAAACTGTGGCTTCCCACAATCCTCGGATCGGTAACTAGCGCGCAGCCGGGACGTGATACCATGTGCGCCGACTGATTAACTCCGCCTCGTTGACGTTGGATTCGGAATCGATAATTCCCCCATGATCGCGTTCCTGAAACGCCGGCAATTTATTTTCGTCATAAGCTTCGGCTTCGCGCTGCTCCTCGTACTTTCCTACTTCACCCTCGGACACAGCAAAAAGATCGACACAGCTTCAAATCTTGCTGCGAGGTCAGCGCGCAATGAGGCGAATGGCCCGACAAGTGTACATGGCAACTCATCACTGTCGCTCGACTCCGATAATGACGGTTTGCCTGACGCGGCGGAGCTGCAAAGTTTCATGGACCGGCAAAACTTTCGCCAGTGGTTCACACTCATTGCCGAGAACCAGTTTTACCGCATCAGCGAACAATGGAACGCAGGGCAACGTGACTGTGCCGGCTTAGTGCGCTTTGCCTGGCGAGAAGCTTTGCGGCGTCACGATCGCGGCTGGTTCCAAAAAATGGGCGCGGGCTATGGCGCGGTCGCGCCGGATGTCTCGAAATACACGCTCGAACAGGGACCACTCGGCGAAAAATTATTTCGCAATAACTTTGGTATTTACAAAGACGGTGACGTAACCAACGGCACGTTTACAGATTTTGCCGATGGGCGCACGCTCAAGAACTTCAACGTTAAATTCATTAGCCGTGACCGGCGCAACGCCCAACCCGGCGATCTACTTTTCTTTTACCAACCGTGGGTCCAGAAGTTTCCTTACCACGTAATGATCTTTCTTGGACCAGCGAAATTGAGTGCTGAGCAATCAACAGACTGGGTCGTCTATCACACGGGTTCTTCCCCGACGGACGACGGCACAGTAAAGAAGGTTGAGCTCTCAGTACTCGATCACCATCCCAACAAACGCTGGCGCCCAGTTGAAAGCAATCCCAATTTCTTAGGTTTTTATCGTCTTAAGATTCTCGACTAGCCCAAAAGGAGCTCAGCCGTGCCCGACCGACCAAACCGTTCCCATCGCGTCTTAAT